>CAMPHB010000024.1 GCA_946885755.1 uncultured Methylophaga sp.
GCTTAAAGTTATAACACTTTCAATAATGACGGTAATTCAAGCACATGGGTCAAACCAGATAAGATAGTGCCGGCAAACCATGGTCGTTGTCCGGGCTGCCGCCACTTACAATCAGCAGCTTCAATGGTCAGTACTTTTTTGACACTGGTGACCGCGAGTCCCCAACGTTTGTTATCAACCAGCAAAATGTAACGT
Source organism: uncultured Methylophaga sp. (assembly GCA_946885755.1). Next base: position 196 of record CAMPHB010000024.1, read on the forward strand.
GGTGGCTGAGATTGATTAACTTCTGATTGTAAAACGGCTGATGGATCCACCACTTGAGTATGCAGGCCGGGCCGGCTTAATAAACCAAGATAATGCGCCGGTTTATCAGCAATTTTCGGCAGTGGTGCGACCGGCCATTTTTCAATGCCATCCAGTTGATCCAATGGCAATGCCAAAGACAGGCCATTTACTTCAAACAGCAGTGCCTGAAACGGCGTAGCCGGCTGGGTTGGCACTGCTGGTATTGGCGCGGCAACAACAGTTTGTTCGGATACCGGCTCGGCAGTAAACGCTGATTCATTGAGCATATCCTGCAAATATTGTTGCAGAGCATCTTGTTGATCCAGCAAGGGTTTTGACTCAGACATAGGCCTGCTCCGGCTGGTTTACCGTTTTTTGCAGGAATTTCAGCAAACTGGCATAAGCTTCACTGCCACGCGCTTCCGGGGCAAATACCGGCAACGGCATGCCGGCTTTACTGGCATCCCGAAAACGGGTGTCTTCAGGAATACTTTGCGGCCAGACGGCATCCGGATACTGCATTTGCAGTTGCAGCAGACTCTGATTGGCGGCGCGGGTACGTTTGTCAAACATGGTCGGCACAATCAAATAAGGCATTTTTTGCTGGCGCGAGTGATTAATCATCGCCAGCGTGTGCAGCATTTTTTCAAGGCCTTTCAGCGCCAGAAATTCAGTTTGCACCGGGATCAGTAGTTTATCGCAGGCGGCCAGAGCGTTGATCATCAACACACCGAGCATGGGCGGGCAATCAATCAGCACATAGGCAAAACGTTGTTGTAAATGCTGCAGGGTCTGTTTGATCACTAGGCCTTTGCCACTTTGTACACCAAGCTGCCGATCCAGGGTGGCCATCGCTGTCGCCGCCGGCAGCAGAAACAAATTGGCCAGCCGGGTTTTTTTCAGAGATTGCAAAATCGCCGTGTTGGGATTGCTGTCAAGCTTCTGAAACAGTGTGTAAATACTGGTGTCCAGCGTATCCGGGTCATAACCAAGATAGGTCGTCAGCGATCCATGCGGATCCATATCCAAAACCAGTGTGTTGTGGCCTTGCGCTGCCAGCAAACTGGCCAGACTGATAACGGTGGTGGTTTTGCCGACACCCCCTTTTTGATTGGCAACCGCCCAGACAATCATGGGCTCTCTGCAGTGGGTTCGGCAGGGCTGCTGGCCGTATTTTCATCACCGGTCGTGCTATCTGGCAGCGTTATCAGTGGTGTATTCGCAGTAGCGGCATTATCATCAGTATTGTCAATCAGTGGCAGTAATAACGTATCCGCTGCCTCGGCACTTTCGTCAAACACATCCAAAGTGCGGCGACTGTCTTTACTGCCCAGAATGACCAATACCACACGGCGGTTTTTCTGACGGCCGGCTTCAGTATCATTATCGGCGATCGGTTTGAACTCACCGTAACCAATCGCTGACATCCGCTCTGGCGCAACACCGAAACGCCCTAGTAAATTGACCACACTGGCGGCGCGTGCCGCTGACAATTCCCAGTTAGACGGAAAACGCGGCGTGCTGATGGGAATATCATCAGTAAACCCCTCAACCTGTACCGGATTGGCAACCGGTGCCAGCACATCAGCAATTTGTCCAATCACGGGTACGGCATCACCAGCCAAACGTGCTTCACCGCTGCCAAACAGAAAATTGGATTTAATTTCCACTTCCAGCCAGTCATCGGTTTGTTTGATGATGACATCTTCATTTTCAATCAGCTGGGCCAGCGCACTGCTTAATTGCTCATTCAGCTGTTCAATACTCTGAACACTTTCCTGACCGGGCTCAGGGCGCTGCGGGACTTCTGGTAATTCAATATCAAAAGTCTGCGTTTCCGGTATGCCGGGCGAAGCGACCCGCGGACCCTCACCGCGACTCAGTTCACCGACCTGAATCGGCTCAGCACTGCGGTTCGGGCTGGTAAACACACTTTCCAGCGTTTCTGATAAGACCCGGTACTTGCCTTCATTGACCGAAGAAATCGCGTACATAACGACAAAGAACGCAAACAGCAGAGTGATGAAATCAGCATAAGATACCAGCCAGCGTTCATGGTTTTCATGTTCTTCGTGACGTTTACGGCGTGCCATAATTAGCCCAGATAGGCCTGCAAGCGGCTCTCAATATTGCGGGGATTATCGCCATCAGCAACGCTGATAAGCCCGTCAATCAACATCATTTGTAATTGTGAACGTCGCTGTACCAGTGTTTTTAATTTGTTACCGATCGGTAAAAACAATAGATTGGCAAAACCGACGCCATAAATAGTGGCGACAAAAGCCACAGCAATACCAGAGCCCAGTGATGATGGATCAGCCAGATTGCCCATGACATGAATCAAGCCTAATACCGCCCCCAAAATACCGATGGTGGGTGCGTAGCCACCCATTGCTTCATAGACTTTAGCGGCCGCCAGATCGCGGGTTTCCAGTAGATCCAGATCGGTTTCCAGAATTTCCCGAATGACTTCAGGTTCAGCGCCATCGGCAATCAGTTGCAGGCCTTTCTGAGTAAATAAATCGGTTTCTTCCAAAGCCAGACTTTCTAATTTCAGCAAGCCTTCACGTCGGGCCACCTGATTCCATTCGAGAATTTTTGCCAGCAGCGCATCAGCAGACTGGGTGGGTGGTTTGAAAACCCAGCCGGTAATTTTCAGAGCACGCATAAAAGTGTTCATCGGTGTTTGCAGCATCACTGCACCCACGGTACCACCGAGCACGATCAGCAATGCCACGGCATTGAGAATGGTTTCGAGGTGTCCGCCCTCTAAGTGCTGACCAACGACGATGGCGCCGAAGCCCAACAAAATGCCAAGAATGCTGAGAATATCCATTTTGATTACAGCGCCGTCAGTTGTGGACCGATTTCAGAAAGCCCGAGGATTTTATCAGCAATGCCAGCCCTGGCAATCGCCATCGGCATGCCATAAATAGTACTGCTTTGCTGATCCTGAGCCCAGATAGTACCACCGAGAGCGTGCATTTTTTTACTGCCTTCACAACCATCGGCACCCATGCCGGTGAGAATAATGGTTAACGTGGTCGCAGGACAAATTTTACTGACCGAGGCCAATGTCACATCAATACTGGGCCGGTAGGTTTCGGCTTCGCTGCCACGCTCAATTTGCAGGTATAAACGGCTGCTGCGGCCTTTCAGCAACAATTGATTACCGCCCGGTGCCAGATAGGCGGTGCCAGCCTGCAGCGTATCATTGTTTTCGGCCTGTTTGACGCGGATCCGGCACTGGCTGTTCAGCCGTTCGGCAAAAGACGGCGTAAAAGTCGCCGGCATATGTTGCAGCAATATAATCGGATACGCAAAACTGGCCGGTAATTGTGTTAATACTTTTTGTAAAGCTACCGGTCCGCCGGTAGAGGTGCCGATAACGACGAGATTAAGTGTTTTGCCGGTAATCGGTTGCGTGACTGGTGGAGACGTCGCCGGAATACTGGCAACATGCTGCGGCTTGGCATGGGTGGCCAGAAAATAAATCCGTTCACAGAGTTTTTGCCGGGCATCGGTTAAGTCTTCAAAACGTTTTGGCAAAAAGTCCATGGCGCCGGCTTCCAGCGCATCCAGCGTCGCTTTGGCGCCTTCGGTGGTCCAGGTTGATAACATTAAAACCGGTGTCGGCCGGCGGCGCATGATCTGCCTTACTGCAGCAATGCCGTCCATGACCGGCATTTCCAGATCCATGGTGATGACGTCTGGGCGGTGCAGGCTGACCTGTTCGACGGCTTCCTGACCATTGGCCGCTGTGGCGACCACTTCGAGCCGCGGATCGGCATTGATGATTTCCGTCAGCCGGCGACGAAAAAATGCAGAATCATCAGCAATAAGAACTTTGACTGTCACGCTATCCCTTAATAACCGCGATGTGCATAAGCCGCCATCAATTCAGGAAAATCGAGGATCAGGGCAATACGGCCATCACCAGTAATGGTTGCCCCGGCCAGTCCCTTGGTGCCGTGCAGCAGCGCGCCAAGCGGTTTAATGACAACTTCTTCCTGACCGATTAACTGGTCGACTACAAAACCGACTTTACGGGTACCGACGTTGACGATAACCACATGCTCGGTCGCCGGTTTTTTGCTGTCATCAAAATGTTTGGTTAACCATTTACGTAAATAGAACAGCGGCAGCGCTTTATTGCGCACCATCACCGTTTGCTGGCCGTCAACGGTATTGGTTTTTCGCAGATCCAGATTAAAAATTTCGTTAACGCTGACCAGCGGGAACGCAAAAATCTGATCACCGAGCATGACCATCAGTGTTGGCATAATTGCCAGCGTCAGCGGCACTTTAATCGATAGGGTGGTGCCTTTGCCGAGTTCAGACTGAATATCAATGACACCGTTCAGCTTGGCAATACTGGTTTTCACCACGTCCATACCCACGCCACGACCGGAAATATCGGAGATTTCCTGCTTCATCGAAAAACCGGGTGCAAAAATCAGCGCGAAACATTCTGATTCAGTGAGTCTGGAGGCCGCTTCTTCGTCCATCATGCCTTTTTCGACGGCCTTGCGGCGCAGCACTTCCGGATTCATACCGGCACCATCATCAGCGATAGTCAGCAGAATATGATCACCTTCCTGCGCCGCAGCCAGGACAATATTGCCGGTACGCGATTTGCCGGCGGCTTCACGGACATCAGGCATTTCAACGCCGTGATCGACGGCATTACGCACTAAATGCACCAGCGGATCAGCCAGGGCTTCCACCAGGTTTTTATCAAGATCGGTATCTTCGCCGCGCAGTTCCAGATTGATATCTTTTTTAAGACTGCGCGCCAAATCGCGCACCACACGGGGGAAACGGCCGAATACTTTTTTAATCGGCTGCATCCGGGTTTTCATCACCGCTGCCTGCAGATCGCCGGTAACCACCGCAAGGTTATTGACCGCTTTGGCCATTTCCTCGTTTTCAAATGCCGCTTCCAGTGTGTTGATACGGTTACGCACCAGCACCAACTCACCGACCATATTCATGATTTCATCAAGCCGGGCAGTATCGACACGCACACTGGTTTCGACGGCAGGGGCTGCGGCTTTGGCCGGCGATGCAGCTTTGTCGTTAGTGGGTTCAACTGTTTTATCGGCAGCAGGCTGCACAGCTGGCGCAGGTTTGGCCGATGTTTTTGGGGGGGCAACTGGCGTGGCTGCGGGTGCAGTGGCCGGGGCTTTTTTCTTACCCTGCAATTCATCCAGCAGTGCCTCGAACTCTGCTTCGGTCATATCATCATCGGCGGCTGTCGTTGATGCGGTCGGCGCGGCGGGTGGCGGTTCGCTGGTTTTTGCCCCGGGCGCCGCATTACCATGCAACTGGTCGAGTAGGGCTTCAAATTCGTCATCAGTAATATCATCACCGGCCGGTTCGGCAGCGGCAACGGGGTCTGGTTCCGGCTCAGGTTCTGGTTCAGGCATAGTGGCAGCTGGCGTTGCATCAGCATCCAGATAGGCGGCTAATTGACTGAGAATGGCCGGATCGGCGGGGTTTGGATATTCACCGCTTTTTAGCTCGGCAAACATGGCGTTAAGGCTATCGAGCACTTTCAAGAAAGTGTCCATCATATCGGCATCGACTAGCCGTTCACCCTGACGCAGCAGGTTAAAGACGTCTTCGCCTTTATGACACAAGGCCACCATGGCATCCAGACTTAAAAAGCCGGCACCGCCTTTAATAGTATGAAAACCACGGAAAATGGCGTTGAGCAGATCGCTGTCCTGCGGCTGTGATTCCAGCGCAACTAACTGTTCGTTGAGGCCGTCGAGAATTTCCTCGGCTTCAACCATAAAGTCCTGGAGAATTTCGTCATCAGTATCCAGCGCCATGTTCGCTTTCCTTTAGAAGCCGAGACTCGATAACAAGTCATCAACATCATCCTGGTTGTTCACCACATTCGCCTTTTTATCGGCATTAATTTGTGGTCCTTCAGCTTTCAGCGGATCCACCTCAGTCGATTTGGTCGTTGTGGCTGATGTGCCGGCCAGTTTCACCAGTCGCACCAGATTATCCTCAACTTCTTCCACCAAACCGATGACCTGGCGTAATACCTGGCCGGTTAAATCCTGAAAACCCTGAGCCAGCGTCACTTCCGACAGATTATGATGGATCTGTTGGGCGTGTGTGCTGACCGATGGCAGGTAGGCTTCGATTTCACGGCTTAATTCACGAAATTCCACGGCGGACATTTCCCGATTGCGAAAGCGTTGCCAGCTTGCATCGAGTTTAGCGGCCGTTTTTTGTAATTCATTAGCGAGAGGCAGGGTTTCGTCGATAAATCCCAGCGTTTTATGGGCGGCGGCTTCGGTGGTTTCAATGACATAATTAAGCCGGTCACGGGTATCGGGCATTTCTTTGTGAGTTAAATCCACCAGCCGGCTATCGACTTTGAAGTTATTGAGTGCGTCATGTAAGTCGCGGGTCAGTTTGCCGACTTCCTGAAACAGGGCGGTTTCGCGGCTTTCGCTTAAACTGGCAAGATGCTGTTTGGCGGCGACTTCGTCATCTTGTTCAAGGGCGGCCAACAAGGCGCGCGCGGCTTCAATTTGGGCCGCTTTTGTATCTGCTTGCATAAATCACCTTGTGGCGGTTTTACTGGGCGTTGATTCGTTCGAAGATTTTCTCGATTTTGTCTTTTAAAGTCGCGGCAGTAAACGGTTTGACAATATAGCCGTTAACACCGGCCTGGGCAGCTTCAATGATCTGTTCGCGTTTGGTTTCGGCGGTGACCATCAATACCGGCAGGCTTGCTAAGTTTTCATCGGCGCGCACGGTTTTCAGCAGATCAATACCCTGCATGCCGGGCATATTCCAGTCGGTGATCAAAAAATCGATACCACCGGCCTGTAAAATCGGCAGGGCAGTCAGACCGTCATCGGCTTCCTGGGTATTGTGAAAGCCCAGATCCCGCAGCAGGTTTTTGATAATCCGGCGCATTGTGGAAAAGTCATCCACAATGAGGATCTTCATATTTTTGTCCAAAGTTATCCTCCCAAAATCACTGTAACCAGTCGCGCAATTTACCGCGCAGCCGAACCACGGTCTGACTGTGGATTTGGCTGACCCGCGATTCGCTGACGCCCAGCACTTCGCCAATTTCTTTTAAATTCAGCTCGTCATTATAGTACAGGCTCATCAGCAGCCGTTCACGCTCTGGTAGTGTGTCGATTGCTTGTGCCAGCGCTTGTTGAAAGCCATGGTTTTCGGTATCCGCTTCCGGTGAATCTGGTCGATCACCGAGACCATCCGTGTCGGCCAACTGGTGATCAGTCAGTTCATCAAGACTGAACAACTGGTGGCCTGATGACGCCTGCAATTGCTGATGATATTCATCGGCGTCCATGCCCAAAGCTTTAGCGATTTCAGTATCCTGCGCTGGCCGGCCGAGTTGCTGTTCCAGTTGTTGCATGACTTCGGCAATTTCACGGGCTTTACGATGCACCGAGCGGGGCGCCCAGTCATTGCGGCGGATTTCATCCAGCATGGAGCCACGAATACGAATACCGGCATAGGTTTCAAAGCTGGCACCCTGACTGGCATTGTATTGTTGAGAGGCATCTAACAAGCCAATCATGCCGGCCTGAATCAAATCATCGACATCAACGGTATGCGGCAACCGGGCAATCAAATGATAGGCAATACGCTTGACCAGTGCGCCATGTTGCTGAACCAGTTCTACCTGCGACTGGCCGTTGGCATATTGCTGGTAGATAGACACACTCATCATTACTCAGACGGCTTCCATGCTGGCACGGATCAGCCGTTCGACGAAAAACTCCATATGGCCACTAGGGGCTTTACTGACCGGCCAAAATTCAATTTTTTTGGCCAGATGCGCAAAAGCAGCAGCCGATTTACTACGCGGCATATAGTCAACAACACTGCGTTGTTTTTTAACCGCCCGGCGCAGATCTTCATCAAACGGCACGATGCCCATAAAATCCAGCGTGACTTCCAGAAAACGATCACAGACCATATTGATTTTATCAAACAGCTCACGGCCTTCCTGCACATTGCGACTCATATTGGCAATGATATGAAAACGCTCAACGCCATGTTCGCGGCTGAGTAATTTAATCAGCGCATAAGCATCGGTAATTGAGGCCGGTTCATCACACACCACGACGATTACTTCCTGGGCGGCGCGGCTGAAGCTGATAACACTGTCGGCAATACCAGCAGCACTGTCGATCAGCAAAACATCAATATGTTGTTCAAGCTCACTGAACGCCTGAATCATACCCGCATGTTCAGCGGGACTGAGTTCGGCCATTTTTTTGACGCCCGAAGCAGCCGGAATGATCTGCATACCGGCCGGCCCATCGACCAGAATCTCACTCAGGCTTTTGCTGCCGTTGAGAACATGCAGCAAATTAAACTGCGGATGCAGGCCGAGCATGACGTCAATATTAGCCAGGCCTAAATCGGCATCCAGCAACACCACTTGTTTACCTTGTGTTGCCAGCGCTACACCGAGATTAACGGTCACGTTGGTTTTACCAACACCACCTTTACCACTGGCGATCGCAATGACTTTTACCGGACGTGCTGTCTGTTGCATTTGACGCAGACCGGCGGCCTGATCCTGGGGTGTTTCAGCCATAGGCGGCAAAACCTCCATAACTGGACACCGTATGCGGGTCCGGGTTGTGTTTGGCTGACTGCATCAGTTCACTGGCCTGATTGACCAGTGTATTGGGCCGCGCCAGAGCTAAATCTTCCGGCACCTGCTGACCGTTACAAATATAAGCCAGCGGTAGTTGATAACGGATCATCGCTGAAACCGCGCCGCCAAGGCTGCCGGCTTCATCGGTTTTGGTCAAAATACAGCCATCTAAATTTAAATGTGAAAACGCTGCAATCATATCATTGAGCGCACTGTTTTGCGTGGTGGCTGACAGGGTCAGCAAAGTACGGATCTGTGCTGACTGTTGCTGCAACATGGCAAATTTTTCGGTAAGTCGCATATCGCGGGGATTCATACCGGCAGTATCGATCAGGATAAAACGCCGATCAAGCAAATCACTGAGTGCGGTTGATAGTTCCTGATGGTTGCGGGCCACCCTGACCGGCACGCCGAGAATACGTGCATAAGTACGTAATTGCTCCTGACCACCGATGCGGTAACAGTCGGTGGTGATCAGCGCGACATTTTTGGCACCGTGTTTGAGTGCACACCGCGCGGCAATTTTGGCAATGGTGGTGGTTTTACCGACACCGGTTGGGCCAACTAACGCGGTGATACCGCCGTGTTCAATCATATCCTGCTGCTGAAGCGGTATTTGTGCCGCCAGCCGGCCCAGAGACTGCCGCCAGGCGGTTTCCAGATCATCAATACCGGCCGCTTGTGTGACCAGCTGTTTGGCGAGTTCAACATCGGTGCCCATATGCAAATGCCGTTTCAGCAGCTGCATTTGGGTCGGACTTTGCCGGGCCATATCTTTCCAGGTCAAATCGGATAACTGGTTTTGCAGCATATCGCGCAGGCCGGCAATTTCTTTGCGCATCTGTACCAAAGTCGGTTCCTGAGACCAGATGTTTTCCTGACGTGGCGCGCTGACGGGCGGTTGTTTTGGTTCGGGTTCGATTTCGACGCTGGGCGTTTCCTGACGTTGTCTGACCGGCGCTGACTGACGACGGAATTGTGATTCGTCATAATCGGTCGCTGCGACGATTTCGACGCCGCCATCCACACGGGTATTGGACAGGATCACCGCATCCGGGCCTAATACTTCGCGTACCTCACGGATCGCCTGACGCACATCTGCTGCCTGGAATCGTTTTATTTTCATAGCCTAACCTCTTCTAGCGGCCAACATTGGCGACAATACGTATCTGTTTGTCATCCGGAATTTCGTTATACGAAAGCACATGCAACCCCGGAATGGCGTGGCGTATAAAGCGTGAAATCCAACCACGCAAACCGGCCTGAACCACCAGAATCCCTGCTTCGCCAGCCATTTCCTGGCGTTGTGCGGCATCCTGTAAATTACGGTGCATGTTTTCGGCAAGGCCAGGTTCGAGACTGGCGCCGCCTTCACCGGAAGCTTGCAATGTTTTTAGCAATATCTGTTCCAGTTCAGGGTCGAGGGTGATGATTGGGAGATCAGATTTGGTGCCATTGATGTGCTGGACAATCGAGTGGGCCAGAGACATGCGCACGGCAGCGATGATCGCTTCCGGATCAGGATTGCGGGCGGCCTGCTCGGCAATCGCTTCGGTAATAGTGCGGATATCACGGATCGGGATGTTTTCCTGTAACAGACTTTGCAACACTTTTTGTACCGTACCCAGTGGCACGGTATCCGGTACCAGCCCCTCAACCAGTTTCGGTGCGATTTTGCCGAGATTATCGAGCAGGTGTTGTAC
>CAMPHB010000025.1 GCA_946885755.1 uncultured Methylophaga sp.
GACTCTCGGGGGAGCCGGCAATGATCTTCGGCGGTGAGGTTTGTCCAAGTCTAAGCTTTGTCATTAATGCTGCGGGCATTTGTCCGATTACGCTGCCGGGCGCGACCACTTCAGGTAATACGGATCGAGATACGACTTTTGTCAGCCATTCCGGCCAGCTTAAAGATACGGGATCAAAGCCCGATTTAAGCGCATTGTTGTAGTCGGTAACAGCAGGGCGGGCGCCCAGTTGGACTAATAACCAGTCAGCCTGATGCGTTAAATAATGTTGCCCAGGCAAAGTGATTTCTTGCTGTAAATACAGCAGTTTTGCCAGCCCACTGGTGGCACCGTGGGCTGCGCAGTTAGCTGGTGCAATTTCAGAGATTTTACGGCTTTGTGCAGCCGCACGTTTATCGTTGTAAAGCAGCATTTCACTGACAGATTGGCCGCTTTCGTCCGCCACAAATACTGAACCTGAAGTTGCGGCAACGCTGATGGCATTTATCGCAGTGCTGTTTAAAGCCGCAACCGTTTTTTGCAGCAAGGCAAAAACGATTTGCCATTGTTTTTGCGGATCGGGATATGGCTGATTGGCAGCAAACAGCGTTTGCGTTTGAAAGGTGATGCTGGCTTTGTTATCAATCGCACAGATCCGGCACCCTGAGGTGCCGAAATCGATGCCCAGCCAAACGCCGGTTGCCATTTTTTAAGGCAGTACAACCGGTGTCGGTGGTAGCCAGCCTTCTTTACGGTATTCGGCAACAACATTGGTGTAAACGCCGCCCCGCACGTTAAAAATACCGGTAACACGCATAAACCGCGGGCTGGTGGCGGCGACCAGATCCGTGAGGATTTGATTGGTCAGTTTTTCATGAAAACCGCCTTCTTCGCGATACGACCAGAAATACATTTTCAGTGATTTCAGCTCAACGCATTTTAAATCCGGCACATAGTCGATTTTAATCGTGGCAAAATCCGGCTGACCGGTTTTCGGACACAGGCAAGTAAACTCCGGCGTCTCAATGTGAATGGTATAATCCCGCTCCGGCGCGGCGTTGTCGAAGGTTTCCAGTTGTTTGCTAGGTTGCGTGGACATCGGTAATCTCTGGGTTTGAACAAAACCATTATTATCCCTGAGTTGGCAGATTTAATTAAGTGTTAGAAATCATCATATTGATTATTGTCGTGTTGCTGGCCTTTGCGGTGCTGGGCTTTATCAGCTATCAGCGCAATCAGAAACTGGCCAGTGAATTTGAGCGCGAGCTGGATCATGACGACGCCGCCAGCGGCGATTTTGATGCGCGCTACGACGCCGTATTTGCCCGCGATGACGCTGACGACAGTTATAACGACGACACCATTACACTGGATGGCGAAAAACCTCAGGCTAAGCCGCAATCACCGGTTCAGACCGAATTTGCCGAGCCGGAATTTCAGACAGAAAACGAACCGTTGCCAGCAGAACCTGAGTGGGATCTGGTGATTGCGCTCACTGTTATGGCCCCGAAAGATCGTTTGTTTACCGGCAGGGCGATTAAAAATGCGCTGGATAACCAGGATCTGCATTTTGGTGATATGCAGATTTATCACCGTTTTACCCTTGGCAGCCGCAAACAAAGCCTGTTCAGTGTCGCCAATATTGTTGATCCGGGCACCTTCTTACCGGCTGAACTGATTTCCATGAAAACCCCGGGTGTCTTATTATTTGCCCGTTTGCCGGGGCCGGTTAACGGCCTGGCGGTGCTGGATGCGATGCTCGATTGCGCCAGACAAATGGCCGAACAACTTGATGGTGTGGTTTGTGATGAACAACGCCAGCCATTAACGGAACAGACGCTTGAAGCCCTGCGCAGCCGGATTTTTGAGCTGAATTTGAATTTACAGAACGATGTTCGCCCGTATGACGATCTCTGAGGCTATCAGCAACCGCGTCGCTGAACTGCGCGACACTATCAACGAACTGAACTATCACTACTACAGCCAGGATGATCCGGCCGCCAGTGATGCCGAATATGACCGCTTATTTGCCGAGCTAAAACAACTTGAAACACAATATCCGGAATTGCTGACAGCCGATTCACCTACCCAGCGGGTCGGCGCCGCACCGCTGGCAAAATTTAGCCAGATCACCCATGCGCTGCCGATGCTGTCTTTGGATAATGTGTTTGATGAAACCGAGCTGACTGCTTTTGATCAGCGCGTCAAAGACCGTTTGAATACCACCGAAACCATTGAATATGCCGCCGAACCCAAGCTGGATGGTCTCGCTATCAGCATTCGTTACGAAAATGGTTTGCTGACACAGGCGGCGACCCGTGGTGATGGCAGTGTTGGTGAGGATGTCACTGCCAATGTCAAAACCATTCGTAATGTGCCACTGAAATTAAAGGGCAAAAATGTGCCGGCGGTGGTGGAGATCCGCGGCGAAATCTATATGCCCAAAGCCGGTTTCGAACAGCTCAATCAGCAGCAGTTAGCCGATGGCAAAAAAATCTTTGTTAATCCACGTAATGCCGCCGCAGGATCATTACGGCAACTGGATTCCAATATTACCGCCAGCCGGCCGCTGGCACTTTTTTGTTATTCGCTCGGTGATTTACAAGGCATGGAGCGGCCAGCCAGCCACCAGCAGGCGATGGATTTAATTGCCGGCTGGGGTGGGGCAGTTTGCCCGGAAACAAAGCTGCTTAAGGGTGTGGATGCCTGTTTTGATTACTTGCATCAATTGGCCGAAAAACGCGAATTATTGCCATATGAAATAGATGGCGTGGTGTTTAAGGTCAACAACAGCGAATTACAAAACCGTCTGGGTTTTGTTTCAAGAGCGCCGCGCTGGGCGATTGCCTATAAATTTCCCGCGCAGGAAGAAATGACAGTAGTAGAGGCCATTGAAATACAGGTCGGCCGTACCGGCGCGTTAACCCCGGTTGCCCGTTTAAAACCGGTATTTGTCGGCGGTGTCACGGTCAGCAATGCCACCTTGCATAACGAAGATGAAATCCGCCGTAAAGATGTGCGCATCGGCGATACCGTGATTGTCCGCCGCGCCGGTGATGTGATCCCGGAAATTGTCGGCGTAGTCACCGCTAAACGACCGGCGGATGCCGAAGAATTTGTGATGCCAAAACAATGTCCGGTCTGCGATTCTGCAGTGGAACGGGCTGATGGTGAAGCCGTGGCGCGCTGTAGCGGTGGTTTATATTGCGCCGCACAACGTAAAGAAGCGCTGAAACATTTTGCTTCGCGCAAAGCCATGGATATTGACGGTCTCGGTGACAAACTGGTGGAACAACTGGTTGATGCTGAACTGGTCAAAGACCCGGCTGATTTGTTTCAACTGACTGTTGAACAATTGGCGGGCCTTGAACGTATGGGCGAAAAGTCCGCTGAAAACTTAGTCAGTGCCTTACAAGCCGCCAAACAAACCCGTTTTGCCCGGTTTTTGTATGCACTGGGTATTCGCGAAGTCGGTGAGGCGACAGCTCGATCATTGGCGCTGCATTTTGTGGATTTAGATAAATTAAAAGCCGCATCAGAACAGCAGTTACTGGAAATCGAGGATGTCGGTCCGGTAGTGGCACAACACATTGTCACTTTTTTTCAGCAGCCACATAATCTGGAAGTGATTGACCGGTTGCTGGCACAGGGCATTCAATGGCCGCAAGAAAAACCGGCGTTTGCTGATTCTGAGTTAAACGGCAAAACCATTGTGCTGACCGGCACGCTGGAAAATTTATCGCGCAGCGAAGCCAAAGAAAAACTGCTGGCACTGGGCGCCAAAGTTGCCGGCAGCGTCTCGGCAAAAACCGATTATGTGGTGGCGGGCCGTGATGCCGGCTCAAAACTCAGCAAAGCTGAATCACTCGGCGTCGCTGTTGTCGATGAAGCGCAATTACAAGAGTGGATAAAATCATGAGCGCTGTTGCTGAAGCTATCAAAAAAGTCGCCACCGGCCCGCATCTAAGCAAAGATCTGACGCTCGATGAAAGTCGCGCCGCGATGCTGGAAATCCTTGAAGATAAAGTCGATCCGGTACAAGCCGCCGTCCTATTGATTGCGCTACGGATGAAGCGGGAAACCGATGATGAAAATCTCGGTATGTTGCAGGCCATGCAGCAAGTCACCTGTCAGCAAGATCTGAATTTGGCGGATGTGTTGATCCTCGCCGATCCATTTAACGGTTTTAACCGGCATTGCCCGGTAGCGGCTTTTTTACCGGCGGTGTTGGCTGCCTGCGGATTACCGGCGGTATCGCAAGGTGTTTATGAAATGGGGCCGAAATTTGGCGTGACGCATGCGAAGGTGCTGGAGGCGGCGGGTTTAGCGGTTGATTTAACGCCTGAGAAAATTGGCCAGCAGCTGCATAATCCTGCTTGCGGCTGGGCTTACAGTGATCAGGCGCAGGTAACGCCAGCACTATTTAATTTGCAGCAACTGCGCAAACTGATGATTAAACGACCCAGTATTGCCACCTTAGAAAAACTGCTGATGCCGGTCAAAGCTACACGTACCCATTTGCAAATTGGCTTTGTCCATAAAGCTTATCCGCCGGTACTGGATTTTCTGGCACGGCAGGCGGGTTTCGCCAGTGCCTTAATTGTTCGTGGCTTGGAAGGCGGTGTGGTGCCAACTTTGCGGGAAACTTCGATGAATCATTTTCTGCATGATGGTACTTTGCATGCCATGCCAATTCATCCGGCCGATTTTGGTATTTATCAGGAAACCCGCGGTGTGGTCGCCAGTGGCGACAGTCCGACAGCAAAGGAAACCGCTGAACTGGGTCTGGCGGCACTCAATGGCGAAAAAGGCCCGGCGCGGGACGTATTGGTGCTGGGCGCGGCGATGGCTTTATTACAATGTCATGGTCATGATTCGCCACAACATGCCGCAGATTTAGTCCGTCAAACACTGGATAATGGTAAAGCGCTGACGCATTTTAATCAGGCAACAAGATGATTTTTCAACAAACACTAAGCTATACAACTAAAAGCCGAACGACCAGCAATATCAGCCGGGACGTTGATGCCATCGTCGCACAGTCCGGTATTCAAACCGGTACCTGCCATATATTTGTGCAACACACCAGCGCGTCTTTGATGCTTTGTGAAAACGCTGATCCCGATGTGCGCCGTGATCTGGAAACCTATATGCAACATATTGTCCCAGACGGTGATCCGATGTTTCTGCATCAGGATGAAGGCCCGGACGATATGAGCGCGCATATTCGCACTGTGTTAACCAATCCGGATTTAACTGTACCGGTGAGCAATGGCCGTTGTGCGCTGGGGATCTGGCAAGGGATTTATTTATGGGAACACCGCACGCAAGGGCATCAGCGGCGGATCATCGTCACGGTACAAGGTGAATAATGCAAAACGACTGGGATAACGATTTTGACGATGACAGCTTTGAATATGATGACGCTGAGCAGCCGGTCAGTAAGTCACAAATCAAACGTGAACTGGATGCGCTGAAAGATTTAGGCCGTGAATTGATTGCCTTGCCGGTGCCGGAGTTAAATAAACTGGATTTAGATGAAAGTCTGCATGACGCCATCTTACAGGCCCAGGGCCTGCAAAAAGGGGCTTTAAAGCGGCAGACGGGGTTTATTGGCGGTATGATTGCCAGAGGTGATCATGAGGCTATTCGAAAGCAACTGGATTCATTAAAACAGCCGCAACGTGAAGCCACACAAAAACTGCACCAGCTGGAAGATTGGCGGGACCGGCTTTTGGCCGGTGATGCGCTGGTCATGACCGAATTACATAATCAGTTTGTTGATTTTGATGGTCAGCATGTCCGGCAACTGGTGCGTAATGCCAAGCGGGAATCACAGCAAAATCAGCCGCCAAAGTCAGCGAGAATTCTGTTTAAATATCTGCAGCAATTATCTGATTAATATCGTTATTGATCGGGTATATCGATAATAAAACAAGCACCGCCGAGATAACTTTTTTCCAGTTTTATTGTGCCTTCATAGGCATCGACAATGTCGCTGACGATAGCAAGCCCAAGACCGTGGCCTTCAACCTGTGTGTCAAACCGCCGGCCACGTTTAATGATGTCTTCACCCGCCAGTAACGGAATGCCATTACCATCATCTTCAATGCGTAAGGTAATGCGCTGATATTGTGATTGCACCACGATATTGACCCGCTGCCGGCAATATTTATAAGCATTTTCCAGCAAGTTGCCGAGCAATTCATACATGTCGCCTTCATCGGCATGGATAAACACATCACGCTCAATTTCAAACTGACAATGAATCTGTTTCTGCTGATACACCTTGTTCAGCGAAGCAATGATTTTATGAATGATGCCGCCCAGTGAGACCGGCGCCAGTAAATTGCTTTTGCCTTCGGTGGCTGCGCGTTGCAGCTGATAGTCAACCAGTTGGTTAATGCGCTGTAATTGTTCCTGGCCCGTGCTTTTAAACGCCTGTAAGTCGCTGCTGTTTTCCAGTTCACTGCGCAGCACCGCCAGCGGTGTTTTCAGGCTGTGCGCCAGATCAGCCAGAGAATTTTTGTAGCGGGTACGGCGACTTTGTTCATGATCCAGCAGATTATTGATGTTTTGTGTCAACTGCTGCAATTCCATTGGATATTCACCGGTTAGCCGCGGATGTTCGCCGGTTTCAATGGCATGTAAATCTTTGGCAGCGCCGGTTAATGGCCGCAAACTCCAACGCAGGATCAGCCACTGGGCAATTAATAACATCAGGCCGGTGCCACCCAGCCAGTACCAGAGATTACGCTGAAAATTGGCGGTCTGCGCTTCCAGCATTAACTGATCTTCAGCAACATTGATGGTGTAGTCGAACTGTTCGCCCTGATCGTTTTCCCAGAGTACACCAAAGGCCAGATTGCTCAGTTTCATGCCGTTATGCAGATCAATAACCGAATATTCCTCTACCGATGGGCCGGGGTGAAACGGCAACGCCAGAAATAAGCCGATAGCAGAAGGCGATTGCCAGACGATCTCATCACCGCTGGTAATTTGCGCATAGAGACCAGAATTGGGGATGGAGAATTTTTGCTCCAACAGCTTTGCCGGCATCAGCAATTCGCCGTTATCCGTCAGTTCTGCGGCGGTGAGAATTGTTAATACATAGTTATGCAGCCGTTGCTTTTGAGCGGTTTCAGCGCTGCTTTCAAATGCATTATTAAGACTGAATGCCGATAAGCCCAGAAAAGCGCCCAAAACCACTGACACCGCAATCAGCAGCCGGTTGGAAAGAGACAGGCGAGGGTTAATCACGCGGCAGAGTCAGCCGGTAACCCCGGCCACGCAGCGTTTCAATCGGGTTGAGATTTTTATCCGGATCCAGTTTGCCGCGCAGCCTTTTCACAAACACTTCAATGACATTACTATCCCGATCCTGATCCAGCTCATAAATATGATCAGTCAGCTCGGTTTTAGAAATAACTTCACCGGCATGCAGCATCAGAAAATGCAGCAGACGATATTCGTAAGCAGTCAGTTCAACCGGTTGTTCATTAAGAGATACCTGTTGAGAAGCCGGGTTGAGTTCAATCGGGCCGCAGTTAAGCGTCGCATTGGCCCAGCCTGAAGCACGGCGGGCCAGTGCATTGATGCGGGCCAGTAATTCTTCGAAATGGAACGGTTTAACCAGATAATCATCAGCGCCAGCTTCCAGCCCTTCGACTTTATCCTGCCAGCGACCGCGTGCGGTGAGAATTAAAATTGGGTATTTAAAGCTTTTTTCGCGTAACTGGCGGATAACATCAATGCCTGACAATTTAGGCAAACCCAAATCAATAATCGCCACATCGTATGGATACTCGCAGCCCATAAACAGGCCTTCTTCACCATCGGCAACGGCATCAACTGTCAGGTTCTGGGCACGCAGTTGCTGGGCAGTTTGTTCGCGCAGCGCAGTTTCATCTTCAATGAGCAGAATTCGCATGAAAGCGGATCACATCCTCTGACCGGTATCCCGATCGATACGATAAGTTTTAACTTTGCCGTCTTGGTGCAGCACTTTGACCCGAAAAACATTATGGTCGTAATACTTTTCATCCTGCACAGACAACACTCGGCCGCCAGTTTCAACACGAGCCAGTTCAGCCGCCGTATTGCGGGTTAACGGTAGCGGAATATCATTGACACTGGTACCCGGCTCGGCATCCTCGGGTAAATGTTGCGCTATCAATGGCAGCGGTGCCAGCATCGCTATTATCAGCAGAGTGTGCACTAATCGCATGTCAGACCTTATTATTTTTTCTCAATAGTAACGGTTAAAATTCATTATACAAAAGCCCGACCTTAAAACCGGGCAGGGCATTATTGTGCTTTTTCAGGTTTGACCGCACCGATGGCACCATCCGCGCGGGCTTTCAAATACCGGTAAATATGCTTTCGGCCATCCATCACCTGCGGATTGGATTGCCATCCCGGCATCACGCCGATCCGGCCGGTTTTCCCATCAGCAACAACTTCCATAAACGTTTCATAGCTGATTTTATTGAGACTGTCAGCGAGGTTAGGGCCGGCCAGCCCTTGTCCGTATGTTCCATGGCAACGGGCACACCAGTTCCGGTAAAGCTGAAAACCTTTGTAGGTTTCACTATCAAGCTGGTTTTCACCGGTCACAACATAGGGTTGTACATCAGCTTTAGCAGGCAATAAAAACAATAACAGCATAAATGCTGCCACCCAGTCCCGTATAAAATTGCCCTGAATCGTCATTTGTTTTCCTGATTTGCTGCAAGACATCGAACAGTTTCAATATAGGTCAAATAACAAGTTTATTAACAGGGGATTTGCCGCATCCCTGCGGCATTCCACCCAGCATTAATAATAACGGCGTGATGGTTTGGCCACCACATCAACCGGAATAAATTTGCCCGGATGATGATCCATAAAGGTTGTGTATTCACGTCCTTTATAACGGTAGCCAACCTCATAACCTTCGATTTGTTGCTCGTAATGATCACGATAGCTGACTTCACATTGTTCGCGATAACCATAATCACGACCATAATCAGCGCCACGATACTGGTTACTCATATCACGACCAACTGAGCCACCAAGTAAGGCACCGGCAACGGTCATAGCTGTCTGGCCGCTACCGCCGCCAAACTGATTACCGATGACACCACCGATAATACCGCCGGCAATCGTACCGGTATAAGACTGTTGCGGGCCGCGGCGATAATCACGGGTTTCGTAACATTCCTCAACCGGCGTGGTGACGCGGACTTCGTTATAAACCGGTTCTACCCAGGTGACTTTAGCCCGATCCTGACCCCCCCGATCATAATGACGGTAATCGTTATCGGCTAGCACCGCAGTGGAAGACAGGGTCAACAGACCCGCAATACTTAATGATGTTATTGTTTTTTTCATCACAGCACTCCTTTAATCAGCTGTTGATTGCAGATTAGCAACCTCAAACTGAACTATGACTGAATGCTGTGTAAATTTGTGTTAGGAAATTTAAAAGAAAGATCAACTGCTTAGGTCAGCATTCAGCCCATTGTTTATCGAGTCGTTTGGCTGAGACGGGATAGGCTGTACCGACCTCCTGAGCAAATACTGAAATCCGCAATTCTTCAATCATCCAGCGGTAATGTTCCCGAGCTTCAGAAGGTGCCCGGTGCAAATGTTGTAAATAACGCCGCCAATGCGGAGCGATTTCGTTCTGCCGTTGCCGGTCTTTGGCCGGATCGGTTTTCAGTTTATCCAGTCGCAAACCGATTGCCCGGAAGTAGGCTGGTAAACGTTTCAGGGCGCTGTCCGGTAGATCGTGAACAAATCCTTGATACAACAAATGTTGCAATTGCTCACGGATATCCTGCACCGCATGCATAGCCGCCATTGGCAAATTACCGGTCAGCCGTTTGGCAATGGCATGGTATTCCTTAAGGGCTTCGGCGATCACTACGGCTAAATCGGTGGCGGTATTTATAAGATGACGGCGCTCGTCAGCCAGGCGCTTTTCAAAGTCCGCCTGACTACGCGGCCACGGTTTATTCAGCAAAAAGCAGCGATCCACAGCCACCTGAATCAGATCGTTTTTTAACTGTTCACAGGGCGTTAAATCGCTGTGATTTTCATCATAAGGCGAGGGCGGTACATTGGCATAATGCAGGCACATGGTTTTGATATCCGGCAGATGTTTGTGCAGATATTTAACGGTATCTTTTTCAGCCAGCATGAATAAGCGCCGTAAACCTTTAAAGGTTTGTGTATCGGCCTGCGCGCGGGTATCGAGCAGTGTTAAATCCACGGTCTCGCCTTTATCAATCAGCGCCGGATAGGCAGTGATTTCGATACCGTTTTGCTGCAACACAATATGTTCTGGCAGGTCGCCGAAAGTCCAGCCCATGAGACTGGTTTTCTCATAATCGCTGTCCGGCATTTGCCGGAAGCTCGCGGCGGCTTGTTTGGCCCAGTCATTCTTTATCTGCGCCAGATCCCGGATATCTTCGAGCAATATGCA
>CAMPHB010000026.1 GCA_946885755.1 uncultured Methylophaga sp.
AGCTTAGAGCCGTGTAAATTTGTTCCCGTTAAATTTGTCATGGCGCGAATTGTAGCCGATAGTGTTATCGGCTGCTGCGCGATTTTAAACGCTGTCAGGTAGTTGCCAGTCGATGGGCGTTTGCCCATGGGCCTGTAAATATGCATTGGCCTGACTGAAATGCCGGCAGCCCAAAAAGCCACGATGCGCCGATACCGGTGATGGATGCGGCGCTTTTAATACCAGATGTTTTTCCGTATCAATCATGGCGCCTTTTTTCTGTGCGTAACTGCCCCACAGCATAAACACCACGTTTTGCCGCTGGGCATTGACGGTAGCGATCACTTTGTCGGTAAATTGCTCCCAGCCTTTACCCTGATGGGCATTGGCCTGATTGTGCTCAACGGTCAATACTGCGTTGAGCAATAACACACCTTGCCTGGCCCAACTTTCCAGATAACCATGACGGACCGGCTCGATACCGAGATCCGTTTTCAGCTCTTTATAAATATTCATAAGCGACGGTGGAATGGTGACGCCGGTTTTTACCGAAAAACACAAACCATGCGCTTGCCCCGGCTGATGGTAGGGATCTTGCCCGAGAATGACTACTTTCACCTCAGATAAAGGCGTCGTTTCCAGCGCATGAAACCAGTTGGCAGAATGCGGAAAAATCACTTTATGCGCTTGTTTTTGCTGCAGCAGAAAGGCTTTGAGCTTTTGCATATACGGCTGTTCAAATTCAGCGGCTAATTCGGCTTGCCATTCGGGTGCCTGTTCCAGCGCCATGGGTTTCTCCTGATATTTTTTGCAGCTAATGCTAACAGGTTGTCCGGCAATGAAAAATCTCCGGATTCGACTGATAGACAAGTCTGTTGTCTGCTGCTAGATTTGAACATCGCTTCATATTGTTGCGGCAAGGAAATTGTATCTGCGAACTCAGGGAAAAGACGATGGACGATACTGCGCGCGTTCTGATTGTTGATGATGTGCCTGACAATATTCAGGTGGCCATGAATTTTCTCAAGGAAGAGCCTTACGATTTATCGTTTGCAACAAGAGGCCAGGAAGCGCTGGCGCTCATGAAAGCTCATGATTACGACGTCGTATTACTCGACATCATGATGCCGGAAATGGATGGTTTTGCCGTTTGCAAACAAATGAAAGCCGATAGCCGGCTGCAGCATATCCCGGTGATTTTTGTCACCGCCAAAGTGGATGTTGATTCGATTTCACAAGGCTTTCAGGCTGGTGCCGTCGATTATTTATGCAAACCTTTTCACGCCGAAGAATTGTTAGCCCGCGTCCGCACCCATCTGAATTTATACCGGGCGCAGCGCTTATTGCAGCAACATAATCTCAGTCTGCAAAGCAAACTGGAACATAACCAGCGCCGCCTGCTCAGTGAGCTTGAACAAAATCAGATCGAAATGATTTATGTTTTGACGGAGCTGATGGAATCCACCTCAGATGAAACCGGCAAACATATTCGCCGGGTATCAGAGTGCTGCCGTCTACTGGCGTTATATCATGAAAGCCTCACCGATGAAGATGCCGATATTTTGTTTCATGCCTCGCCAATGCATGACATTGGCAAAATCACCATTCCTCATGTCATTTTGCACAAAAACGGCAAGCTCACGGATGATGAATTTGCCATCATGAAAACCCACACCACCCGCGCTTACGACATTCTCAAACATTCCAAACGCAAGTACACCAAAGCAGCCGCAATTATCGCCTATCAGCATCATGAAAAATGGGATGGCAGCGGTTATCCGCAGGGCTTAAAGGGCGAGAATATTCATATTTACGGCCGTATCGTTGGCATCATCGATGTGTTTGATGCACTGTTGCACAAGCGGGTTTACAAAGACGCCTGGTCACTCGACGATACCTTTAATTACCTTGAGGCCCACAGCGGTAGTCATTTTGATCCCTACCTGGTGACATTAATGCTGGAGCACCGGGATGAGTTTGCAGCGATCGTTAATCAGTAAATTTTTTGTCTGCCTGATATTGTGCTGGCCGCTGTTGCTCAGCGCCGTAGAATTCACTGAAACCGAAAAAGCCTATATCGCCGCTAATCCGATTATAAAACTTGGTGCGGATTTCAACTGGGCCCCTTACGAATTTGAAAACGCCGAAGGCTGGCACGACGGCATTGCTGCCGATATGCTGGCTTTAATCAGTGACAAAAGCGGCCTGCAATTTGAAGTCATTACCGATGTTTGGGCGCAAACCATGCAGCGGCTGCATAATGGCGAAGTGGTTGGCCTGAGCTGCGCTGCTGAAACCCCGGATCGGCGTGAATATCTGCAATTCACCGATCCTTATATGAGTATGTCATTGGGTATACTGGTACAAACCAATCGCCGGGATATTCGTAGCATTGATGATTTGGCGGGCAAAGTCGTCGCTGTTAACCGTGATTCTTATCTGCATGAATGGCTGCAAAATCAGCATCCGCAGATTAAATTACTGCTGACAGACTCCAATGATGAAGCGATAGAGGCGGTATCGTTTTCTCGTGCTGATGCCTATATCGGTAATATCGCTGTTGCCACCAGTATTTTGAAGCAGCGTTACCTGTCAAACTTACAGGTTGTCGCTAAAGTCCCCGGTTTAACCACTCAGACCAGCATTGCCATTGATAACAAACATCCGGTTTTGTTCAGCATTATCGAAAAATCACTGGCAGCCATCAGTCCCGACGAAAAACAGCAGATAGTTGATAAATGGTATGCCGCGTCAAGCCGCGGTGAAGCTTTTCAGATTTTGCCGGATAAACCCTACTCACTGAACCTGACTCAGGCTGAGTTAGCCTGGATTGAACAGAATAAGCAGCTAAGCATCGGGGTTGATCCGTACTGGCCGCCACTTGATTTTCTTGAAGATGGTCAACATCAGGGCATCAGTGCTGATTATCTGCAAATCATCAGTGACATGACCGGGCTGCAATTTTCAGTGGCTGATTTAGCAGACTGGCAGGCAGTGTTAGATGCCGCGCAGCAAGGCAATATAAACCTGATTGCCGCTTTGTCACGCAATAATCAGCATGCCGCTTTTCTGGATTTAACCCAGGCTTTTACTGACTACCCGCTGGCGCTGGCAACCACGCAATATGGCTATTTAACGTCGCTTGATGCTTTTAACGGTAAAAAGGTTGGTGTCGTTAAAGGCTACTTTGCCGAATCGGTATTACACGATTTTTATCCGCAGATTGAAGTGGTGTATGTATCGAGTGTTCGTGAAGGTCTGGAAATGCTGGCCAGTGCCGATATTGATGCTTACTTCGATAATATCGCGACCATCAGTTTTAACGCGCTGCATACCGGACTGAACCACCTCAATACCTCAATTATTGATGAATATTCGTCGGCTCTACATATTGGCGTCATCAAAAATCAGCCGGAATTACTGTCGATTCTCAACAAAGCGCTGGCCGCTGTCAGCGAACAACAGCATCGCGAAATAAATCAGCGCTGGATGTCTCTGCGCACTATCGAAACCACCGATTACACACTGTTATTTGAAATTGCCGGTGTGCTGTTACTGTTTCTGCTGGCCAGTTTTTATTGGATCCGCAAGCTGCATAGTGAAGTGGCAAAACGCCGCATTTCGGAACAGCGGTTGCGTGAAAGCCAGACCCAGTTATCGCGACTCATCAATGCCATGCCCATGAGTTTACTGGTTACCGAAAGAGTCTCCGGACAGATTTTATTGGCCAATGATTACAGCTATCTGGAACTGGGTTTCAGTGAAGCACAACGGCCTAATCTGAGCGTAAGAGACTTTTACCACCCGCCCGAACAGCGTGACAAAATAATCGAAAAACTGCGCTTTACCGGTGAAGTGCGCAATGAAATGGTCGATATGAAGCCGCTGAATGGCAATGTTATCCATGCGCTGTTATCGGTTATCAGCATTGAATATCAGGGTAAACCGGCCTATCTCGGCTTTTTTATGAATATCAATGAACGCATTGCACTTGAACAGTCTCTGCTCAAAGCCAAAGCCGACGCAGAAGCAGCCAATCAGGCCAAGTCACAGTTTCTGGCCAATATGAGCCATGAAATCCGCACCCCGATGAACGCCATTCTCGGTTTTACCGAGTTGCTTGATGAGCAGGTTAAAGAGCCACGGCTGAAATCGTTTATCAAAACCATTCAAAGTGCCGGTAATACGCTGCTGATGCTGATTAACGATATTCTCGATTTATCAAAAATTGAAGCCGGCAAACTGCAGATCAGCAAATCGGCTGTCGATCCGCATCAGCTATTTGATGAAATCACCAATATGTTTGTCCTGCAGGTGCGTAATAAAGACCTGTCGTTACAACTGCAAATTGCGGAAGATCTGCCGCATGGCCTTTTGCTCGATGCCACCAGGTTGCGGCAAGTGCTGTTTAATCTGCTCGGCAATGCGGTGAAATTTACTGATGAAGGTTATGTGCGTCTCAGCGTTGCTGCCAGAAATATCGACGATCATCTCAGTAAACTGGATTTGTATATTGATGTTGAAGACAGTGGCATTGGCATACCGGCTGATGAAATTGATCGGATCTTTGAATTGTTTGCCCAGCAATCCGGGCAGGATGTTCGTAAATACGGCGGTACCGGCTTAGGCTTGTCGATTACCCGTCGCCTCGTGGAAATGATGGGCGGCCAGATTTCGGTCAGCAGCAATATTGGTAAAGGCGCCTGTTTTTCGATCGTGCTGCCTGGGATCGATATTGCCGTAATCGCCTCTGAGCGCGAACGTCAGCAAAAGCTTGGCTTTGATGCGCGGCGTGTGCAGTTTCAGCCGGCGACCATATTGATTGTTGATGATATTGACCATAACCGCGAATTGATTCGCCAGCATTTCCTGGATTCGGCCATCACCACAGAGGAAGCCGAAAACGGCCAGCAAGCGGTTGATGCAGTAGCCAGAGAACTACCGGATCTGGTGCTGATGGATATTCGGATGCCGGTAATGGATGGCTATGAAGCTGCCCGGCGGATTAAAAAACAATACCCGGATCTGCCGCTGGTGGCGCTGACTGCATCGGTAATGCGTGATGAAAACGAAAGCCAGAAACTGCGCTTTTTTGACGGCTATCTGCGTAAACCTGTCTTACGCCATGAACTGATACAAATACTCTGTCAGTTTTTAGCCAATGACCAAATCAGCCCGCCACGTGAAAAAAATGACCATGAAGACTTCAGCGGTCTCGATAATCAGCGTTTACGGGAACTCACTAATGCACTTAAAGAAACGCCCTATGAACACTGGCAACGTGCGCGGCAAACCAACAGCCTCAGCGACATCAAACAATTTGCCAAGTCTCTGAAAACAGTGGCGGCTGATTATCCTTTGCCGGCGCTGGATCGTTTTGCCAGTCAGCTTAACGAACGCATTGAAGCGTTTGATATTCAGGGCATGCAACAATTATTACGTGAGTTTGATCATTTTCTGGACAATCTGCATCACACGCTTGCCCGGCAAAAAACCGGCTAAATCCCGAACCCTTGCTGCACATTCGCGGTCATTGCATTAGACTATTTATGAAACCCAACGATGGCGACCAAAGATGTCTGACAAACTGCAAAAAACCGATGCCCAATGGCAAGCCGAGCTCACCGCTGAGCAATACCGGGTTACCCGTCAGGCAGGCACCGAAGCACCGTTTTCCGGCCAGTATTATGATCATACGGCTGAAGGCCGATACCACTGTATTTGTTGTGGTTCACCGTTGTTTAAATCTGATGATAAGTTTGATGCCGGCTGCGGCTGGCCCAGTTTTTCATCACAAATTGAACACGGAGTCGTCAGCCATCACGCTGATCACAGTCATGGCATGGATCGAACAGAAGTGCGCTGCAAAACCTGCGATGCCCATCTCGGCCATGTGTTTGATGACGGCCCTGCGCCGACCGGTCTGCGTTACTGCATTAATTCTGTGGCCATTGATTTTAATGGCAAAAACTGACTGGACACTCTACATAGTTGAAGCCGAAAACGGGCACCTCTATACCGGTATTACCACTGATCTGGATCGCAGGCTTAATCAACATCAGACGAAGCGCGGCGGTGCCAAATTTTTTCACAGCAGCGCAGCCAAACAACTGGTTTATCAGGAAGCGCACCCGGACAGAGCCAGTGCCAGCCGCCGCGAAGCCGCCATCAAAAAGTTAACACGACAAGCCAAACTGCAACTTATCGGCAACCACACAAAGCAGGTATAATGGGCGGTTTTCTCCGCTAAACTGCGCTTTATTCGAGGTTTCCGTGCTCAGCACCGCTAATATCACCATGCAATTCGGGGCCAAGCCCCTGTTCGAGAATGTTTCCGTGAAATTCGGTGACGGCAACCGCTACGGCCTGATTGGTGCCAACGGCTGCGGTAAATCGACGTTTATGAAAATTCTTGCCGGCGTACAGGAACCCACTTCCGGCAACGTCATGCGCGATCCCAACGAATCCTTTGCGGTACTGAAACAGGATCAGTTCGCCTACGAAGATCAGCGGGTCATTGATGTGGTCATTATGGGTAATAAAGCCCTGTGGGAAGTACATCATGAGCGGGATCGCATTTACAGCCTGCCGGAAATGAGTGAAGAAGACGGTATTAAAGTCGCCCATCTGGAAGGGGAATATGCCGAACTGGATGGCTACACCGCCGAATCCCGCGCCGGGGAGTTGTTACTCGGCGTGGGTATTCCGGTTGAACAACACTATGGCCCGATGAGCGAAATCGCGCCGGGCTGGAAACTGCGGATTTTGCTGGCCCAGGTGTTATTTGCCGATCCGGATATTCTACTGCTCGATGAGCCGACTAACCATCTGGACATCAACACCATCCGCTGGCTGGAAGATGTGTTAAGCCAGCGTAACAGCACCATGATCATCATTTCGCATGACCGGCATTTTTTAAACCGTATCTGCACCCATATGGCTGATATGGATTATGGCGAACTGCGCATTTATCCCGGTAATTATGATGAATATATGACGGCCTCGACACAGGCGCGTGAACGTCTGCAAGCCGATAACGCCAAGAAAAAGGCCCAGATCAAAGAACTGCAGGAATTTGTCTCGCGCTTTTCAGCCAATGCTTCCAAAGCCAAACAGGCGACGTCACGGCAAAAACAAATGGAGAAGATTCAACTGGATGACATCAAACCATCCAGCCGGGTCAATCCTTTTATCCGTTTCAATCAGGATAAAAAACTGTTTCGAAACGCCCTTGAAGTCAACAAAATCACCCAGGGCTACGAAGGCGAACATAAGTTGTTTGAAAATTTCAGCTTTATGGTCGAAGTTGGTGAAAAAATTGCCATTATCGGACCGAACGGTATCGGTAAAACCACACTGGTAAAAACGCTGGTAGGTGAACTGGCACCCAAATCAGGTGATGTGAAGTGGTCGGAAAATGCCAATATCGGCTATTACGCGCAGGATCACGACCATCTTTTCAAAAGCAATATGACGCTGTTTGAGTGGATGAGTCAGTGGGCAGCGCCAGAAGACGACGAGCAGGTGATCCGCGGCACACTGGGACGTTTATTATTCTCAGGCCATCAAATCGATAAAAAAGTGAATGTCCTGTCCGGTGGTGAAAAAGGTCGCATGCTGTTCGGTAAGCTGATCCTGCAAAAGCCGAATATTCTGGTGATGGACGAACCCACCAACCATATGGATATGGAATCCATCGAATCTTTAAATATGGCGCTGGAGCAATACGAAGGCACGCTGATTTTTGTTTCCCATGATCGGGAATTTGTGTCATCACTGGCGACCCGGGTTTTTGATATGGAAAATGCCGGCATTACCGATTTTGATGGCAGTTATGACGACTATCTGAACAGTCTGGGTATCGTTTAAAGCACACTTCCAAGGCCCGCTGAATGCGGGCCTTTTTTCTTTCGAAAGCCGATATTCCGTGCTAATTTAGCAATTCACCTACCGCTGAGGATTTTGCCATGTTGACGCGACTGTTTGCTCCTGCACTTGTAATATTCAGCTTTTTTGTTTCAGCTTCCGCGATGGCTGCTACCGCTGCCGAAATCGACATTAATGTCGATGAAACAATAGAACGTTTTAAACAGGAAGTCGCCGGTGGTGAGCGTTTTTTAGGCAAAGCCAAAGGTATTCTGGTGTTTCCCAATGTCATCAAAGCCGGCTTTGGTATTGGCGGTGAATATGGTGAAGGTGCTTTACGTATCGGCGGCAAGACCACCGCTTATTACAATACTGCCGGTGCCTCAATTGGTTTTCAGCTGGGTGTGCAAAGCAAATCGATTGTCATCGTCTTTCTTGAAGACAAAGCACTGGAATATTTTCAATCCAGTAAAGGCTGGGAAGCCGGTGTTGATGGCTCGGTGGCCGTCGTTGAATGGGGTGTAGGCGAAGACATCAATACCATTAATGTTGAAGATCCGATTGTTGGTTTTGTTTTCAGCAATAAAGGGCTGATGTTTAACCTGACACTGGAAGGCTCTAAATTCACCCGCATAAGTAAATGATGTTAACTGACTACCCGGCAAAAACCTGCGAACTGGATCGTCTGGTCACCCAGCCAAAGCTGATTGCAAAAGCTGTCAGCGGTGATAAAACCGAGCAGCGCCGCAATGGTTTATATGGCTATCCCGGTGAGCGTTTTAGCCTGAATGGTATCAACTTTGAAATCACCGCTGTCTGCCAACAGCCGTTGGGGGACATGACCGAAGCCGATGCCAGAGCCGAAGGTTTTGATAATCTCAATGAATACCAACAACTGATTTTACGGATGCATCCGGGTATGCAATGGCAGCCAGACGCGCTGGTCTGGCTGCATCAATTTCGTCGTTTGGACTAATCTTCCAGCCGGAATCCCACTTTTATGGTCACCTGCCAGTATTTGATTTTGCCATCCTCAATATAACCACGGGTATCAATCACCTGAAACCAATGCATCATATGCACCGTTTTTGATGCCTTGGCAATGGCATTTTCAATGGCTTTATCGGAACTCTCGGTTGAACTGCCGGTGATTTCAATATGTTTGTAGGTGTGCTCAGTCATTTGCGCTCCTTATCGTTCATTAACAGGTCAGTTTTAATCATCATAACGCTGTAGCCAGCACGAATAAACAAATGATTTTGCTATCTTTTACGCCATTACACCGGTATAATCCGCCTCTTGCTTACATCCCCAGACAGTTTTGTCCGCAAAACTGCTTTTCACAGGTTACCCCATGTCCACAGAACAAAACGACGCTGCGCCCTCATTCAATGAGTTAGGGCTGGCCCCCGCTATTTTGCAAGCGGTTCAACAAGCCGGTTATGAAACCCCGTCGCCGATTCAGGCGCAAAGTATTCCGCCACTCCTGGCCGGCCGCGACTTACTTGGTCAGGCGCAAACCGGTACCGGTAAAACTGCGGCTTTTGCGCTGCCGTTACTGAGCCGTTTAGATTTAAAAAGTAAAGCCACCCAGTTATTGGTGTTAGCACCGACCCGCGAATTGGCGATTCAGGTGTCTGAAGCCATGCAGTCTTATGCCAAACATCTAAAAGATTTTCATATCCTGCCGATTTACGGCGGTCAGAGCATGGGCATTCAGCTGCGTTCGTTGCAGCGTAATCCACAGGTTGTAGTCGGCACACCGGGCCGGATCCTCGATCATATTCGCCGTGGGACGTTAAAGCTGGCCAAGCTGGAAGCGCTGGTACTCGACGAAGCTGACGAAATGCTGCGTATGGGTTTTATTGATGATGTTGAAACCATCCTCAAAGAAACCCCGGAAAGCCGTCAGGTAGCGTTGTTTTCAGCAACCATGCCCGGCCCGATTCACCGTGTGGCGCAGAATTATCTGAAAGATCCGGTTGAAGTCCGCATTCAAAGCAAAACCTCCACCGTCACCACCATTAACCAGCGTTACTGGCAGGTCACCGGCATGCACAAACTGGATGCGCTGACCCGCATTCTGGAAGTCGAAGACTTCGACGGCATGATTATTTTCGTGCGCACCAAAAACGCCACGGTCGAATTGGCCGAAAAGCTCGAAGCCCGCGGTTATTCCGCTGCCGCCATTAACGGTGATATGAATCAGGCGCTGCGTGAAAAAACCATCGAGCGTATGAAAAAAGGCAGTATCGATATTCTGATCGCCACCGATGTTGCGGCGCGGGGAGTGCACGTCGACGACATCGAACTCGTAATCCACGTCGATCCACCGGCCGAGCACATGGCGTACCTGCAACGCAGCGGTCGAACCGCCCGGGCGGTGCGACCGC
>CAMPHB010000027.1 GCA_946885755.1 uncultured Methylophaga sp.
GCCGGCCCGACAAAAATGGTTTTGCTGTCACCGTGGTCAGGCAATCTTAGCCAGAGGCCTGCGCGCGCTGACTTTAGCGCCAATGAGGAAAACCAGCATAGGTTAATCAGGCAAATATTCCTTTGTTTTCTGCTAAATGTTCTGTTTATAAAGTCTGATTTTTTTCGTAATGATGCATCTAGGGTAAACCCCTAAAAACGCTCAATTAAGTCATCTTCATCAAATAATAAGATACAGTTCACATTTCGATTATTGATCGAGTGATAGCTTGTAGCTCCTTTTTGGTTGCAGAGGTAAATGCATGGCTCAAGAGCTCATCAGTATCATGTTAGTAGAAGATCACCAGCTGGTAAGCCAAGGTATGTCGATGCTTATTAACGCGCAGGACGACATGAATGTTGTCTATCAATGTGCCAGCGTCAATCATGCCAAGCAATTTCTGCAAGCCAATGCTGACAAAGTGGATGTCGTGATTGCCGATATTTCACTGGATGGCGTTTCAGGATTTGAGTTAATCAAGTGGGCGCGTATTCATCACAAAGACTTACCGACACTGGCGATATCCATGCACGATGAGCTTTTATATGCTGAGCGTGCTATCCAGACCGGTGCCAGCGGTTACATCATGAAGCAGGAGGCTTCAGATAAAGTGATTCATGGCATCCGTGCCGTGCATAACGGTGAGACGGTGCTGAGTGAAGCCATGCGATCCAAGATTGACAGCCCTGATGACAGCGGCAAAAACTCCCTGATAGATACCCTGACTTACTGTGAATATGAGGTTTTTCAGCTACTGGCGCAAGGTAAGTCCACCAGTGAAATCGCCAGTTTGAATAGCCGGAGTGTGAAGACCATTGAGGCGCACCGAGCCAATATCCGCAAGAAACTGGGTCTGCCTGATGGTAATGCGCTAATGCGGTATGCCATAAAAATGCACAGTGAAGGTGCCGCCTGATTAATCTGACCAGAAGGAATGCATGAATGGCCAGTTTGCCCATTATCACGCAAGGTAATCTTTCTCTCGCCTCATTACTCAAACATGTCGTTGAACCGGTTGTCGCCGTGCTGACGCTTATCGCGGTTGCTGCTTTTTATGGTGATACCTTTAATCTGAAATACACCATCGTGTGTTTGCTGATTCTGGTTATCACTTATCCGGGGGAGTGGATCACCTCGACAGTGCAACGGTTTGCCAGACGCTTGGTTTCGTCCTGGCTAATCATCGTTGTGCTGCTTTTGTTACTGGGTTACGGCACGCAGACACTGAAATACTTTCCGCAGGAAATTATCGTCACCTGGGCCATTCTGACACCAGTGATGGTGCTGGCTTTCAGCATTATTATCAAAATGATTGTTGGCAGTGTGCAGATGGTCAAATCAGGCAACAAGAAAGCCATTATCATCGGTGCTAATGAGCTTGGCGGAACACTGGCCTCAAGGATGAATGCTGATGAGTTCAGCATGGTTAAAGTAGTCGGTTTTTTTGATAATCAGGCTTCACTGCCAGTGCTCAGAGACGCCGAAGTGCCGTTGCTGGGTGAAATGTCTGATGTGGCTGAGTATTGCAAAACCCATCAGATAGATAATGTTTATATCGCTTTGCCGATGGCTAATCAGCCGCGAATTCTGCAGTTGCTGGATGATCTTCGCGATACCACGGTATCGATTTATTTTCTGCCGGATTTGTTTTTGTACGACATGATTCAGGCGCGCATTGATACGGTAAATGGTGTGCCGGTGGTTGGTGTTTGTGAAACACCATTTCTCGGCTTAAATGGCCTGGTTAAACGTATCAGTGATATTGTTCTGTCCGCCATTATTCTGGTGTTGATTTCACCTGTACTCTTAGCGCTGGCTATCGGCGTTAAGATGAGTTCGCCGGGGCCGGTGCTGTTTAAACAACATCGTTATGGTCTCGATGGCAGCAAAATACTGGTCTATAAGTTCAGATCGATGAAAGTGCATAAGGAAGAAAGCTTTGTAAAACAAGCCACCAAGGATGATGATCGTATTACCAAGTTCGGTCATTTTATTCGTAAAACTTCACTTGATGAGCTGCCGCAGTTTATTAATGTCTTTCAGGGGCGGATGAGTATTGTCGGGCCACGGCCGCATGCGGTGTCACATAATGAGGAATACCGAAAACTCATCAAGGGTTATATGGTGCGGCATATGGTGAAACCGGGCATCACCGGCTGGGCACAGGTCAACGGTTTCAGGGGTGAGACGCAAACGCTGGATAAAATGGAAAACCGCATCCGTTATGATCTTGATTACCTGCGTCACTGGTCTTTATATCTGGATCTGTGGATCATTCTCAGAACGGTGATGGTCGTCTTCCGGGGCGACGAAAACGCCTACTAGCCTGAAATGTAGCCAAATACTGTTACCGGCATGTTCGTTGTCAATCCCGGCGCTGTTCCGGGGTGCACAACATCCCATTAAAATCCGTTCCCCAGTGCTTTACTGACAGGCAGCGACAGTCATTCTGAGCTGCTATATCTTAACTTGGTTATCCGACGAAGAATGCTCTGATTACTTGCGGTGATCGCTGATGCTGCGGGCGGATGAAAAGTCTTTTTCAAACGCTGGCCCAACCTATATTTAGGGGTTTCCCCTATATCCATTTTCAGGGCCATCTCTCATCATAGCCCTCATTCAGACATCAATTATTTTCGAAGTCATCCCATCTCTTAGATTCAATACTGTTTTGTTGATACCCCAATCAACAGGCTTCGAATCAGGAATTCATAAAGGAAAAAAGCTGATGGACACGACACAATTTTATCGATTGTTTTCGGCCTTATTCATAACTTTACTGGTCGGCTGTGATGATGCGGCACCCAAAGCCAACACCCAGGTCGCCGCCACAGTAAATAATGAGGAAATCACCGTACATCAGCTCAATCAGGCTATTGGCGCAATGGGCGAAAAAGCCGTTAACGCAGATCAGCAGGCGCTGAGAGCGTCTGTTTTGCAGAATATGATCGTCCAGACACTGCTGGAGCAGGAAGCAGAAAAATCAGATCTGGATCGCGAGCCGTATGTGATGCAGTCAGTCGAGGCCGCCAAGCGCCAGGTGCTGGCGTCAGCCTATATGCAGCAACTCGCCACCACCCAGTCTTCAATCTCAGATGCAGACGTTGAAAACTATTATTCGGCCAATACCGATTTGTTTGCGAACCGAAAGCTGTTTGTCTATGAGCAGGTTACGGTGCAGTCTGATATCTCAAAGTTTAAAAATGCTCAGGAGAAGTTACAGCAAATCGAACAACTGACAGACTTTACTGAATGGCTTGAGAAAAACGCGATTCCGTTCAAAGCGATAACCAAAGCCAAAACCTCAGAAAACATCCCCCAGAATCTTAGACAAGCATTATCGACGCTGGATATCGGTCAGGTAGGGTTTCTGAACCTTGCTGATGGACTGGTGGTGTTCGAAATCAAAGACAAACAATTGCAACCTGTTGAACTAGAGATGGTTTCGACGGCTATCAGAGAACATTTACGCAGCCAGAAACGTAAAGCGCAAATTGAGCAAACGGTGCAGTCGCTGAAAAAAGCTGCTGTTATCCAATACAGCGAAGACTTTAAACCCAGCGCAACAACTGCCGATGCCAACCCTTCTGATGCAACGCAAACAGAGATAGATCAGCAGTCATATATCGAAAAAGGCCTGGCCGGAATCGAGTAAGCAAAGCTATCTGCATGAAGCGCT
This sequence comes from uncultured Methylophaga sp., assembly GCA_946885755.1. The sequence continues at coordinate 3,719 of CAMPHB010000027.1, forward strand.
TATCAGTAAAAATGCCGATCATCATTGTTGGCTTATCACAGATTCCACTGGCTTCGTCCTTAGCTGCTGAGGGAGATACCTTTACGCCGTATTTCAGTAGCGGCCTGGTATATGACTCTAATCTGCTGAGGATCGATGACGACAATCCCTCTCGGGTGGGCGCTGTCAGCGGTCGTTCGGACACACTGAAGAAAAACCTGCTGGGTCTCAATGTTGACTGGCAGTATTCGAGGCAAGAACTGCTGGTCAGGGCCGCGATAAGCGAGAATGATTTTCAACGCTTTGACACGCTCGATTATCAGGGCCGCTATTTAAAAACCCAGTGGAACTGGCAGCTTGGTAACTATCTGAGTGGTAATGCCGGGCAGACTTTCAACCGGGCGCTGGCCAGTTTTAATGATATTCGCGGCCTGTCCGGTAACTTAAGAGATCAGCAAAACCAGTTCTTTAAAATGAACTGGTTGTTGCACCCACGGTGGCACACAAAGTTTTCCTATCTCGGCAGAGAGCTTGAATATCAGGAAGACATTCAACGGATCGGTGATTTTAAAAGTGATACGGTTGGTCTCGGTCTTGATTATATGACGCCCAAAGGCAGTCGGGTCGGCTTCACCGTTTCACAGGAAGATGGCAGTTATCCGAACCGTTCAGTCACCGACATCAGTACGATTGACGATGGTTACAATCAGCATAGTGCTGAACTGGTTGTTGACTGGCAATACAGCGTCAAAACCAGTTTTCAACTGCAAACGGCTTATGTCACAAGAGACTACGACAATGTGCCGGAGCGGGATTATAACGCTGTTGATAAACGTGTCACGGCGACCTACAAGCCCACCGTCAAAACCCGGGTACAGATTTCTGTGTTTGACGAAACCTACCCACGCGATGATTTACAGGCCAGCGTCAGTGAAAACTTTGGCCAGAGTCTTAAGTTGTCGTGGCTGCCAACCTCTAAATTAACGGTTGCTGCCAATTACCGCCGGGAATCCCGCGAAGATATTGATGATCCCGGCTTTATCACAGGTCCGGTGGACCAACGGCAGGATGACAATAACAACTTCTCTTTCAGCCTCAATTACGAACCGCATCGCAGTCTTGATTTTACGGCGGGTTATCAACGGGTAGAGCGTGATTCGACCATCCCGTTTGGTGACTTTGATGCCGATATTTTCAGCTTGACTGCAACACTCCGAATGTAATCTCACCTCCCATTGAAAAAAGATGAGTCCGACATGAAAAAACTACTATTCATTCTATTATTAAGCCTGTCGACGTTACTTTCAGCGGCAGACAATCCGCTTGGTGCGGGAGATATGCTCCGCATCACCGTTTATGACAACCCCGATCTGACCACCGAAACACGGGTAACAAGCGATAACACCATTAATTTTCCGCTCATCGGTGAAGTTGATATCACCGGTCAGTCTGTGCCCGAGGTTGAGAAACTGATAGCCAGTGAGTTGGAAAGTCAGGGTTTTTTACGGCAACCACAAGTCAATATTCTGGTGACGGAATTTCTCAGCCAGCAGGTGTCGATTCTGGGAAATGTCACCGAGCCTAAACGTATCCCGCTGCACAGAAATGTCACGCTGACCGATGTGCTGGCAATGGCCGGCGGCATTACCCAGCTTGGTTCAGACACGGTGTCGATTATTTCCAATAACAAAACCAATCCAGGCAAAGAGAAGCTGAGCCTGACCGAGAGCCTCAATGGTCAACGCGCTGATGTCATGGTCTCGCCGGGCGATATTATTTACGTGCATGGCCTGCAGGTATCGGTTTTGGGCGCGGTTAACAGCCCCGGTAAGTTTCCGATCACCGATGAGTCGAGCACGGTCGCTGACTTTATTGCGCTGGCCGGCGGTATTTCATCCATCGGCAGTGATGAAGTGACAGTGACCCGCAGCGGTATCGATCAACAAGAACAGCACACCGTTATTAATATCAATGAGATGTTCACCGGTGAAAACGCATCGCAGAACATGGCCTTACAAGAGGGCGATGTGATCTATGTGCCGCGTGAACCCAAGTTCTACATTTATGGCGAAGTCAATGAGAGCGGTGCCTACCGTTATGAAAAAAACATGACGGTATTTCAGGCGCTGGCGATTGGTGGCGGATTGTCGCCTCGCGGTACTGAGAATGGCCTCACGCTGAAAAGAAAAAATGCGCAGGGTGAATTTGAAACCCATGAGGTGACCGGCACAACGGCCATCCAAAAAGACGACGTTATTTACGTTAAAGAAGCCCTCTTTTAAGGACTGCTAAATGAGCTTAAATCAGCTGATAAGAATACTGTTTGCCCGCAGAGTCATGATCATCTTGGTTTTTGGTCTGACGGTTCTGGCCGCGGCTGTTGTCACCATGATGTTGCCGAGGACCTATCAGGCCAATTCGACTTTGCTTATTAATTATCAGGGCGCAGATCCGGTGACCGGGACCAGTATGCCGCCGCAGTTATCGGCCAGCTATATGGCAACCCAGGTCGATGTGATTTCCAGCAAAAATGTTGCATTGAAAGTCGTTGAAAAGTTGAAGCTTGATGAAACCCGCTATGCCATTGAAGCTTTCAAAGAAGTGACCAGTGCCGAGGAAAATGCCGGTAAACAAATGGATATCAAAGATTGGCTGGCCGGCGTTTTGCAAAACAAGCTGGTGGTACAGCCATCCCGTGAGAGCAACGTCATTAAGGTTGGCTATACCGGCACTGATCCTAAATTTGTGGCGGCTGTCGCTAATGCTTTTGCCGATGCTTATATTGAGACGAATCTGCGCTTGAAGGTTGAGCCATCGCTGCAAGCGGCTGACTGGTTCAGTGACCGCTTGGCTTCTTACAGAAATGATCTGATTGAAGCCGAAAAAAGGTTGTCAGATTACCAGTCTGAAAAAGGCATTGTTGCTTTGGAAGAACGCTGGGATGTCGAGAATGCCAAGCTGGCACAACTTTCTGAAGAACTGGTGAGAGCGCAGGCAGATGCACTTGAATCCAATTCGCGAAGTCAGGAAGCAACAACCGCAACCATCATCGAAGAGAATCCCGACATTCTGGATAACTCGCTTATTCAACAAATGAAAGCGGATCTTAACGCTGCTGAGGCCAATCTTGCCAAGCTTCTGCAACGAATGAATGTGAACCACCCCAGATATCAGGCGGCGCTGGCTGAAGTTAGTAAGCTCAAAGCCGAACTGCAACGAGAAGTCGCTAATGTCACGGGCGGCTTGTCGAACTCGGCAGCACTCTCCGATGAACGGGTCAGTGAACTTGAGGTGGCGGTACAGCAGCAAAAACAACGGATCCTCGAACTCAATCAGCAACGCGATGAGTTGGCAGTGATGCAGCTTGATGTTGAAAGCGCCCAGCAGACCCTTGATACGGCCCTGGAAAGATTCAGTCAGACCTCCATGGCAGGGGAGATTAATCAGGCAGATGTGGCGGTGCTGACGCAAGCGGTGCCACCGATTTATCCGAGTTCTCCTGATGTGAAACGTAATCTGTTTCTGGCTTTTGTTTTAGGTTTCATGCTCGCGCTGGGGGTAGCACTGCTGCTGGAGCTGTTAAGTCCGCGGGTGCGGTCAGCCGAAGATATTGATCTGCCGGTATTAGGTACCTTGAAGAAACGGAAATATCAGCACAAAGCCTTGCCCAACACTGAGCTATTGCCACAAAAATGATGGTTTTAATGTATCAGCCAGCTCGGCCCAAAAAACCACTGGCCGGTGTTGACCGGTTACAAAACCTATTGAGTCTAATGCTATGAAGCAATCACGAACAGATGAGGATTACATGAAGGCAGATTCAAAGCAGCTCACCTACAGAATCCTGCCGCAAGACAGTGCGGCGATCGATCCGGAAGTGTTTGTCGCTTTCACGCTGGATGGTGAAGAAGTAGAGGAATACAGAGCCTTACGAACACAATTGTCGCTTCGGTGGTTTGTGGATAACAAGTCATTACTGTTTACCTCGACGCGCGATGGTCATGGTGCCAGTCATGCCGTTGCCAATCTGGCGATTTTGTTTTCCCAGATGGGGCATAAAACCATTTTGATTGATGCCAATATCCGTAATCCGGCACAGCATGATTTATTCCGCTTGGATAACAGTCAGGGGCTTTCTGATCTGCTGGCCAGCAGATCCAATGAAAATCACATTCAAAAAGTCAGAGGCTTTGATCGCTTACATGTGCTGACGGCAGGCACAAAGCTGCCTAACCCACTGGAATTACTGTCTATCAAGAACTTCTGGACAGCGGTTGAGAAAGCCTACGACATCGTGCTGATAGATGCACCGCCTGCGCTTCAATTTTCAGATGCACAGCTACTGGCTTCACAGGTTGGCGGTGGCGTTATTGTTGCCCGAAAGAACGAAACCAGAAAGGCGGATCTGAAAAAAATAGAAGCGCAATTTGCTATCGCCAAGGCCACTACCGTAGGGGTGGTGCTGAAAGAATTTTAGGGGTTTGGAGCATATATCTGCGGGGATGGCTCCATTATCATCACAACTGTACATAACACCTTAAAGGAGATAGCTATGAAGAAATACTGCGTATTGAGCCTGTTTCTGTTAGCGAGTCCGTTTGCGAATGCAGCGGTTGAATTTGATGGCACTTCTGAATTTAACACGGAAGAAACGGCCTATGCTTTCCCGAACGATCCGGTAGAAGTGAATTTTGATACAGCGGGTGATTACACCAACTTTTATTCATTTTCACTGGCTGAAACTCAGGATGTAACTTTTAACTTTGACTCGTATCGCATGGATGGTAATGAGGGTGTGCTGAACCTGACGGTCAGCGGACCGGATGGTGTATCACAAACTTTTGGCAGTGGTACCGGTAATGGTTCGGTGACATTCAATGACCTGCAACCAGATACCTATCTGCTGCAAGTTGACACCATGACCATGGATAACGGTTCTTACACTTTGTCATCTTCTGTTTCTCCGGTACCCGAGCCCAGCACAATGGCGCTGATGATGGCGGGTTTAGGGTTAGTGGGTTTTATGAGCAACCGTCGCCGTCAGTTTGTTTGATGCGAACCTTTATCGAACAAGCATGAATCAAGAAAAAGGCGATTCTATCGCCTTTTTTCTTGGCGCCAGGTCAATCAATAGCCGGATTGACCCAAACCCTAACAAAGCACAGTAACGATTCATAAAAGGCAACTTCAGGAAAATGGCAACCAGCCAGACCTATCCGGGGCTTTACGGTAATGACTATCTAAAATGGCTATTTATCGTCGTTGGCCTTTTTGCCATGTATTTGCCGACTTTTTATAACTTGTCGGGCAGGCTCTGGCAGTCGGATGACCATGCGCACGGGCCATTTGTGTTGCTGATAGCACTGTTTTTATTTTGGCAAAAACGCGCAGTGTTGCTCACCAACAAGGAGGTAGAAAACCAACCATTACTCGGCGGACTGTTTTTTATATTCGGTTTGCTGCTTTACCTGCTGGGCCGGTCACAAGACATTCTGGTGTTTGATGTGGGCTCTCTGGTGCCGGTGGTGATGGGGCTGATCTTAATGACCCGGGGCTATAAAACCCTGATGGCAGTGTGGTTCCCGGTATTTTTTCTTTTATTTTTGCTGCCGATACCGGGGTTCATTATTGACGCCGTTACGTTACCGATGAAGATCGCGGTGTCTTATGTAGCGGAATCAATCCTCTACTGGTTTGACTATCCGGTAGCCCGCAATGGGGTGGTGTTGTTTGTCGGGCCGTATCAGCTGTTAGTGGCAGATGCCTGTGCCGGCCTGCAAACGCTGATTTCACTGGAAGCAATGGGTTTGCTGTATCTGCATCTGGTGAAGCATGACTCATTTTTACGTAACTGCTTATTGGCATTAGCCATTATTCCGATTTCATTTACGGCGAATGTGACCCGTGTTTTGACATTAATTCTGGTGACCTATTATTTCGGAGACGATGTGGGACAGTCCTATTTACATGATTTTGCCGGGTTATTTCTGTTCATGGTGGCGTTGGTGCTGATCATATCGGTCGATACCGTGCTGTCTAAATTTTTAAAAGATGCCTGACAGGGCGCTGAGAAACAGCCATGACCTGGTTAAAAGTAAGCATTGTTTCGCTACTGATGTTGTTGACGGCAACACTGGCTGTCTGGGCAACACCAAGTGATTATCTGGTGGATATCAAACCGCGTAAGCCTTTGCAAAGCTTTGCAAAGCCGGTGATTGGCAGCTGGCATTTAGACAAGTCCAGCCGGGTGTTAATTACCAACGCAGCATTAGATGACAAGCTGCAGCAGGCTTATACCGATCTAATCAGTGAGACCTATCTCAACGCGGACGACCAGAAAGTGATGTTGTCCGTCGCTTACTCAGATAACCAGCGTGATGGTTTAGCGGTGCATTTACCGGAGGCCTGCTATCCGGCGCAAGGGTTTGAGATTTTACAA
>CAMPHB010000028.1 GCA_946885755.1 uncultured Methylophaga sp.
TCGCCGATGATAGTGTGGGAGTTCCCATGTGAAAGTAGGTCACTGCCAGGCTTTAATATGAAACAAGCCCGACGCGAAAGCGCCGGGCTTTTTTTATATTCAAAACTTGTGGTGTTCTGCCTGAGCATGGCAACAACCCATGTGACATTATCGGCTCCCGGCATTGCTACTGCATACACTCCATCCGTGGAGATAAGCGTTTTTGGACGTCGGAGGTGCCCGAAGGGCTGAGCCCATGGATGGGCTCAGTCAAAGTAGGTCAAAACCGAAAAGATTAACACCTACAGGGGTGGCCTTTTTTATTATTTAGAGTTTAACAACGTGACCTGCTTGAACGCAGTGACAAAAACGCCGGGAGCGTTTTTGGACGTCGGAGGCGCCCGAAGGGCTGGGCACAGGAAGTGCCCAGTCAAAGTAGCTCACCGATAATCGCTCCTGCATTATCGGCATATGATGGACAGGAAGTCCAAATGCCGCGATAGCAGGATAGCGATAGCGGCCATCACATCGATGTCAATAACTGCCAGGCTTTTATATAGCGGTGATAATAACCGTACATCCTTTTATATAAATGTCAGACTGAAGGTTCAATGATAGTAAAAACGGTAACCAAATCTTGGATTGTACCAAGGATGACCGTGCCAGCGGTTATAGTAAAAGCTATGATACGGGGAGTAGAAGGGATCATAGTAATAAGGTGTGGGACGCGGTTCGTAAATTTGCCAACGGTAGCTATCCGTGACATCAATAACCGGCATGATGATTTGTTTTTCATCAATGCTGCGTTTTGCAGTATCGCTGGTGGCATTACCAGAAAACGTTATTAAGCTCCCTTGTTTATATACTGCCGGGTCAAAGAACTGTTTGCTTCTGGCAATAAACCTTCCCTGACTATTCTTGTTTAGTTGGGGTTTACCATAATGATTCAGCGGAAACTGCACTACCTGAATCAAAGAAGCATCATTAGTATTTTCAACTTCAACAATTTCACCACCCCAGCGAACCGGTTGACCAGCCATCATCTCTTTATTGGCAATCACTTGGTTTAATTGCACATCTTTAGCCGGGGGCGATTTAATTTGTTTCGGCACATTACTACAGGCAGTTAATGCTGCAATTAAAAGTAACATGAGACTTAAACGCATCGTCATCACTCCAATTGGTTCTTGATAATTTCTGTGACAAAAAAATGCCAGGTAAATTGCAGTGAACAATGAAATCTCTCGTTGCCTAACCAAAATTTTATTCAGTTGTGTGCTAGACGTACCAGTTTAATGCTGTTATTCTTGCCGACAGTTTCCCAGACACATCCCCCAAAAATCATAATTGACGCGCAGCTCTGTGCGTTTTCAAGGCTATTTCAAAATTAAAAATCCCATTTTAGGTAATACATGAATCTGACAGAACTCAAACGCCAATCAGCTGCTGAGCTGATGGAACTTGCTCTTTCCATGAATCTGGAAGGGCTTGCCAGAAACCGTAAACAAGAATTGATTTTTGCACTGGTAAAAGCACACGCCAAACAAGGTGATGATGTTTATACAACTGGTGTACTTGAGTTACTGCCGGATGGTTTTGGTTTTTTAAGATCGCCTGAAGATTCTTATGTCGCGGGTCCAGATGATATTTATGTCTCACCCAGTCAAATCCGTCGTTTTCACCTGCGTACCGGTGATACCATCAAAGGTAAAATTCGCCCGCCCAAAGACAGTGAGCGTTATTTTGCACTGGTTAAAGTTGAAGAAATTAACTACGAAAAACCTGAAGCCTCCCGTAATAAAGTTCCTTTTGAAAATCTGACACCGCTTTTTCCGAATGAGCGTTTTGATTTGGAGCGGGGTAATGGCAGTACCGAAGATTTAACGGCGCGGGTTATTGATTTGGCCTCACCTATTGGTAAAGGACAGCGCGGCCTGATTGTCGCACCACCAAAATCTGGTAAAACCATGATTTTACAGTCAATTGCGCAATCAATCGCCTCCAATTATCCGGATAGTACCTTAATTGTTTTACTGATTGATGAACGCCCGGAAGAAGTCACCGAGATGCAGCGCTCTGTCCGTGGTGAGGTGGTTTCCAGCACGTTTGATGAGCCGGCAACCCGGCATGTTCAAGTGGCAGAAATGGTTATCGAAAAAGCCAAACGTCTGGTTGAGCATAAACATGATGTCGTGATTTTGCTTGACTCTATTACACGTCTGGCACGTGCTTATAACACCGTTGCACCGTCATCGGGCAAAGTACTTACCGGTGGTGTGGATGCTAATGCTTTGCAACGGCCAAAACGATTCTTCGGTGCAGCACGGAATATTGAAGAAGGTGGCAGTCTGACGATTATTGCCACCGCTTTGATTGAAACCGGTTCACGTATGGACGAAGTAATCTTTGAAGAATTCAAGGGTACGGGCAATATGGAGTCGCTGCTGGAACGCAAACTGGCAGATCGTCGGATGTATCCTGCAATTAATGTTACCCGTTCGGGTACACGTCGCGAAGAATTGTTAACCAACGAAGAAGATCTGCAAAAATTGTGGATTCTACGCAAGATCCTGGCGCCGATGGATCCTGTCGAGGCAATGGAATTTTTGATGGATCGACTGAAGTCCACCAAAACCAATGCTGAATTTTTCGACTCAATGAAACAAGGTTAACTATTTCCGAACAGCCTTTTTTAAAGCCGCCGGCCATCTTTTTGATGGGCCCGACGGCTGCCGGTAAAACCGATCTGGCGTTGTCGATTGCGAAAGAATTGCCGGTAGAAATTATCAGTGTTGATTCGGCATTGGTTTACCGCGGTATGGATATCGGTACCGCCAAACCTTCGCTGTTGGAACGTCAGCAAGTGTCTCATCATTTAATTGATATTCTCGACCCAACGGAAGTCTACTCAGTTGGTCAGTTTCGTGAAGATGCTTTGCGGTTAATGACCGAGATTACCGAACGTCAGAAAATCCCGTTGCTAGTCGGCGGTACCATGCTGTATTTCAATAGTTTGCAACGGGGGCTTGCCGATCTGCCACCCGCTAACAAGCTAATACGCCAGCGACTGGATCAGGAGATTGCCGATTCTGGCTTGAACCACTTGCATCAACGCCTGCAAATTGTCGATCCACAAAGTGCTGCCCGTATCCGTAATACTGATCCCCAGCGTTTACAGCGGGCATTGGAAGTGTTTGAACTGACTGGCAAACCGATGAGTCAGTTAATCGCACAAACCCAATCAGAATTGCCGTTTAAGATGATTAACATCGTGTTGGCACCTTTTCAGCGTAAAGTTTTGCATGGCCGCATTGAAGCGCGTTATAAGCAGATGATGCGTAATGGTTTTTTAGATGAAGTACGTGCCCTAAAAGCGCGTGGTGATTGCCATGTGAACCTGCCTGCAATCCGGGCTGTCGGTTACAGGCAAGCCTGGGCGCATTTGGAGGGCGTTTATGATGAAGCAGCCTTTGTTGATAAAGCGATTATTGCGACACGACAAATGGCTAAGCGACAAATCACCTGGTTGCGTGCACAGCGGGATGCAACATGGTTTGATAGTGGCAAGGAACTACCCGTTACAGCCGTAATGCAATATCTGATACAACAATTGCGGACCAACGATAAAGCTTGACGATTCCGTGCAGGCTTTTAGAATGCTGTAACGGTAAGCTGTTTAACAATAATAACAATGTCGGAGTTTCCCATGGCTAAAGCCCAATCCCTGCAAGATCCCTTTTTAAATGCGCTGCGACGTGAAAATGTGCCGGTATCCATTTATCTGGTAAATGGCATCAAGTTACAGGGACAAATCGATTCTTTTGATCAGTTTGTCATTTTGCTGAAAAATTCGGTTAATCAAATGGTCTATAAACATGCGATTTCGACTATTGTGCCAGCACGCAATGTCACGATCGCCAACGAAGAGTAACAGGAGAAAACTGATTGTTTGACCGCCCTGATAGTAAAGCGGCTTTTTCTGAAAGTGAAAATCAAGATGCTGTCATTCTGGTACATCTGAATTTTAATGAACTGGCCTTTGATGAAACCCATGAAGAGTTTATTGAACTGGTAAATTCGACCGGTGCTAAAATTGCTGGTGATATTACCGGCAAACGTCATCGGCCCGATGCGAAATTATTCGCAGGCTCTGGTAAGGCAGATGAGATCGGCATGGCGGTTGAAGCCAATCAGGCTTCATTGGTGATTTTTAACCACGAATTATCGCCCAGCCAGGAACGCAACCTTGAGCAAAAATTAAAATGCCGGGTGTTAGGCCGTACCGGGTTGATTTTGGACATTTTTGCCCGCCGGGCACGTTCACACGAAGGTAAACTGCAGGTTGAATTAGCGCAATTGCAGCATTTATCTACCAGACTGGTTCGTGGCTGGACGCATTTGGAACGGCAAAAAGGTGGTATTGGCCTGCGTGGTCCTGGTGAAACTCAATTAGAAACGGACCGGCGTTTGTTAGGGGGGCGGATTAAATCGCTGAAAAAACGTCTGGAAAAAGTCCGCTCACAACGCGAACAGGGCCGCCGCTCCCGTCAACGCAGTGGCACACCGGTCGTATCATTAGTGGGTTACACCAACGTTGGTAAGTCAACATTGTTCAATAAAATGACGTCAGCGGAAGTCTATGCCGATGATCGGTTGTTTGCGACACTGGATCCAACTTTGCGTCGGTTGAGATTGGTCAATACCGAGCAACTTATTCTCGCCGATACGGTCGGTTTCATCAGGCAGTTGCCGCACGATCTGGTTGAATCTTTTAGTTCTACATTAGAAGAAACGCGAGATGCGACCTTGTTATTGCATGTGGTGGATGCAGCAGCAGAAGATCGTGAAGAGTTGATGCAGCATGTTGATGAGGTGTTACAACAAATCAATGCGCAAGATGTCCCACAATTGATTGTCTATAACAAAATAGACAAACTGGATGATGCGACAGCACGTATGGAACGTGACCAGCATGGACAGATCCGGCGGATCTGGTTATCAGCCCATAGCGGTGCGGGTTTAGACCTGTTGAGGTTGGCTTTGCAAGAATACTTTCCAGCGGATGCACCCTACGCTGAGCCGGTGAACTGATGCCGGTTTTGGTTGCCATTGGTGGCCATCTCCGTAAAATAGTCGCGTTTAATACGTAATCAGAATTTATCTCTTTTGGAGCAGTACATGGCTTGGAATGAACCCGGTAACGGTGACAAAGATCCATGGGGCAAGCGTGGTAATGATGGCCCGCCGGATCTCGATGAAGTTGTCCGGAATCTACAGCGTAAACTTGGTGGCCTGTTTGGCGGTAATCGGGGTGGTCAGCAACCGGAAAATAATCAAAGCAGTGGCGGCGGATCATTAGGCTTAGGCCTTATCGCGGCGATTATTTTTATTGTCTGGTTGTTGTCAGGTATTTACATTGTTGAACCAGCTGAACGGGGCGTAGTGTTACGTTTCGGACAGTATCAGACAACAACTATGCCTGGTCCGCATTGGCATTTTCCATATCCGATTGATCGGGTTGAAGTGGTGAATGTTGAGAATATCCGCACCGTTGAAATCGGCTATCGCAGTGCCGGTTCGCGCCCGGAAAGCAGCATTTTGTCCGAATCGCTGATGCTGACCAATGATGAAAATATTGTTGATCTGAAAATTGCCGGTCAGTACCGGGTTAAAGATGCCGCACAGTACTTGTTTAATGTCCGCTCGGCTGACACCATTTTACGACAAATGATGGAAAGTGCTGTACGTGAAGTCGTTGGCCAGTCGAATATGGATTTTGTGTTGACTGAAGGGCGTAGCGAAGTGGCTACGCGTACCGAGCAAATTCTCCAGCAAATGCTGGATGATCATGGCACAGGGCTCAGTGTAACCAGCATCAGCATGCAAGATGTACAGCCGCCGGAGCAGGTACAAGACGCGTTTGCTGATGTGGTTAAAGCCCGTGAGGATGAAGTGCGTCAGAAAAATGAAGCTGAAGCCTACGCTAACGACATTATCCCTCGTGCCCGCGGTCAGGCTTTCCGGATTATTCAGGAAGCTGAAGCCTACAAAAGTCAGATTGTGGCCAGAGCCAATGGTGAAACCAGTCGTTTCCTGCAAGTTATGACGGAATACAATAAAGCACCGTTTATTACCGAAGAGCGTCTGTATTTGGATGCGATGGAATCAGTTTATTCCCGAAGCGATAAAGTAATGGTGGATATTGATAGCAACGGCAGCAATGTATTGTATTTGCCGCTGGATCGAATGGGTAACCGTAGTGGTTCGTCTTCTGCTAATCCAACCCGTATTGATATGGACTCACTCAATTATCCCGCTGGCAACAGCAGCAGTTCAGGTAGCACCAGCAGTGATGCTGCCAACGATGCACGTAGCCGGGGAGGACGTTAATCATGCAATCACGTTTTAACCTGTTTATTTTTATTGCTGTGTTGGTGGTGATTACCGTCAGTGCTTCGGTATTTTTTGTTGATGAACGGCAAAAAGTCATCTTACTGAAACTGGGTCAGATCGAGCATGCTGATTTTGAACCGGGTTTACATTTCAAAATTCCGTTTGTGAATCAGGTGCGTCGTTTTGACGGCCGGATTCTCAGTCTGGACGCAACGCCTGCCCGTTATCTGACCGGCGAAAAGAAAAACGTCATCGTTGACTCTTTTATTTTGTGGCGTATTTCTGATGTAGCCCAGTATTTCCGTTCAATGGGCGGTGATGAAGAAAACGCTAAACTGCGTTTATCGCAAATCATTAAAGATGGTTTACGGGCTGAGTTTGGCCGCCGTAGTATTCAAGAGGTTGTGTCTGGTGACCGTGATGACATGGTCGCTGGATTGATGAAAGAAGCCAATAAAACCGCCGAAGGTTTTGGTATTGAAATTGTTAATGTTCGTATCAAACGTATTGATCTGCCGCAAGAAGTCAGTGCGTCGGTGTTTGCCCGGATGCAAGCAGAACGGGAGCGGGTTGCCAAAGATCTGCGTTCACGAGGTGCTGAGGAAGCTGAAAAAATCCGTTCCAATGCGGATCGTCAGCGCACAGTTATTCTTGCTGAGGCCCGTCGTCAGGCAGAAAGTCTGCGAGGTGAGGGTGATGCGACGGCAACAGATATCTATGCTGATGCTTATGGCCAGAATGAGGACTTTTATTCGCTGTATCGTCGTCTGAATGCGTATCAGAATATCTTCCAGGGTGATGACTTGCTGGTAATTGAGCCTAAAGGGGATTTTTTCAATCGTTTTGGTGACACCGAAACGTCAGCACAGTGAGTGACACGCTGATTCACAGCCTGTGGCTGGCAACTGCATTGATGCTGATTATTGAAGGCGTCATGCCGTTTTTGAATCCGTCAGCTTTTCGCCGGGCCTTATTGCAAATCAGCACCATGCAAGATTCGCAGCTGCGTTGGATAGGGCTTGGCAGCATGCTGATTGGTCTGGCTATTTTATATTGGGTAAATTGACGCTATGAGCATCAGAGAAAGTTGGCTGTTGCCTGAGGGAATCGATGAGTTGATGCCCAAAGAGGCGGCGCAACTTGAAAAAATGCATCGCCTGCTGGTAGACCGGATGCAAAGCTGGGGTTATCAGCTGGTTGTACCACCACTGGTTGAATATCTGGATTCGCTGTTAACCGGTACCGCCAAAACACTGGATCTGCAAACTTTCAAACTTATTGACCAGTTATCGGGCCGTTTGTTGGGTATTCGTGCTGATATGACGCCACAAGTGGCTCGTATTGCCGCCCATCGCTTGCGCGGTGAGTCTGATATTTTACGACTGTGTTATATCGGCAGCGTTTTGCACACTTTGCCCGCAGGGCAGGCGACTTCACGCAATCCAATTCAACTGGGGGCCGAAATATACGGTCATGCCGGCCCTGAGAGTGATATGGAAAGTATGCAACTGATGGTTGAGTTGCTGAAAATCAGTGGTCTTAACCAGCCTTTGTCACTGGATATCGGTCATGTCGGTATTTATCGGGGACTGGCAGATGCTGCCGGGCTGGATGAACAACAGGAACAAGCGCTGTTTTCTGCATTACAGCGTAAAGCCAGTGCTGAAATTGACGTGCTGTTGAACGAATTTAATCTGCCGGGCACGCTGTTTAATATGCTGCGCGCTCTGGCGGAACTGAATGGTGATAGCCAAATTTTGGGTGAAGCTGAGACGTTGCTCGCCGATTCACCAGAACCAGTTCAAAAAGCGCTTACAACTTTAAAATCTTTGGCTGGCATGCTTGCGACCCGGCTGCCTGACTTGCGCGTTAACTTTGATCTGGCAGAGCTGCGCGGATATCACTATCATACCGGCGTTGTTTTTGCTGCATATCAGCCGGATTCGGCTGAAGCGATCGCACTGGGTGGTCGTTACGATGATGTCGGTGAAGACTTTGGCTACGCCCAGCCGGCGACCGGTTTTAGTCTTGATTTGAAAAAGCTGGTCACCCAGTTTCCGGAAGATGGCGACAATCCCGATAGAATTTCTGTGCTCTGGGCAGATGATGATGCTCAGCATGAAACTGTGCGCAGTTTGCGTGAATCGGGGCAGATCGTCATTTACGATTTACCCGGGCAAAATTCGGCGTGTAACAAACATTTGATCCAACAAAATGGCCACTGGCAGGTGGTCGCAACAGGAAACGTAAGTGGCTAAAAATATTGTAGTTATCGGCTCACAATGGGGCGATGAAGGTAAAGGCAAAGTTGTTGATTTATTAACGGACAACGTTTCTGCCGTAGTGCGTTTCCAGGGCGGTCATAATGCCGGTCATACACTGGTTATTGATGGTAAAAAAACCATTCTGCATCTGATTCCGTCGGGTATTTTGCGCAGTCATGTGCAATGTCTGATTGGTAACGGTGTGGTGTTATCACCTGAAGCTTTACTAAAAGAAATCAATGCACTGGAAGCCAGCGGCGTGCCGGTTCAGGACCGTTTGAAAATTAGTGCTGCCTGTCCGCTAATCCTGTCTTACCATGTGGCGCTGGATCAAGCGCGTGAAGCCCGCCGGGGTAAAGCCGCCATTGGCACTACCGGTCGGGGTATCGGTCCGGCCTATGAAGATAAAGTTGCCCGTCGTGGTCTGCGCGTCGGTGATCTGGTCGATATTGCCAGCTTTACCGAAAAGCTTCGTGAAGTGGTGAGTTTCCACAATTTTGCACTGATTAATTATTATCAGGCGGCACCGGTTGATTTTGAACAAGTGCTTGCTGAAACGCTGGCCATGCGCGACACGCTGCTGGCGATGGTTGCCGATATTCCGGCGCTGCTGCAGCAATACCATCTTAATGGTGACAGGGTGATGTTTGAGGGTGCGCAGGGTGCGTTGCTGGATATCGATCATGGTACCTATCCTTATGTCACGTCATCTAATACTACCGCCGGTGGCAGCGCTACCGGTGCCGGTGTCGGACCTTGTCATATTGATTATGTTTTGGGCATTACCAAAGCCTATGCCACGCGGGTCGGTGCCGGGCCGTTTCCTTCGGAATTAAGTTGTGGCATTGGCAAACATCTGGCTGAACGCGGCCATGAAAAAGGCTCGACTACCGGTCGTGATCGCCGTTGTGGCTGGCTGGATATGGTGGCACTCAATCGGGCCAGCTGGATCAACAGTATTACAGGTTTATGCCTGACCAAGCTTGATGTGTTGGATGGCCTAGAAACTATTCGTTTATGCGTTGCTTATGAACGCGATGGTAAAGCGGTTGATGTACTGCCGCTTAGTGCCGATGAGTTTACCGGCTGTGAACCGGTTTATATTGATATGCCGGGCTGGCAGGAATCAACCCTCGGTATCACTGAGTTTGACAAGCTGCCGGAAAATGCTCGCAACTACATTCTTAAAGTTGAACAGCTGGCTGGTGTGCCAATTGATATCATTTCTACCGGGCCGGATCGAATCGAAACTATCATTCGCCGCGACTTGTTCAGCGTTTAAATAAATGCCCGCTAAAGCGGGCATTTTTTATTTGCGATCCGGTGACACTGCCGCGTAAATGGCCGAGTAATCGGTATTTTCAAGGCCCATTGCCAGTGTCTTATCGAGCAGTTTCATTACGCCCTGCAAACCGCTGGCATCCAGTCTGAGCTGCTCAGCAACCTCCAGAAACAACCGACTG
>CAMPHB010000029.1 GCA_946885755.1 uncultured Methylophaga sp.
TAAAAAATCCACCGGCGAAATTAAGCCGCGTTCCGGATGTTGCCAGCGCACCAGTGCTTCCGCACTGATAATGCCGCTCTCAGCATGAATAACCGGCTGATAAAAAATAATAATCTGATTTTCGCTGAGCGCCTGCTCGAGTTCATTAATGATAAATGTCCGCGACCGCCAGGTAGATTCCAGCTCTGACGAATACAGCATAAAGGCACTACCACCGGCATCCTTGGCGGCATACATGGCACGGTCAGCATTTTGCACCAACAGTCCGGCATTTTCGCCATCATCCGGGAAAAAGGTCAGACCGATACTGGTACTGACACGAATTGTCTGGTTTTTGATACGCAGTGGCTGCTCAATCACTTCGATTAACTTTTGGGCAACTGCGACCGCATCTTCCCGTTGCACAAGCCCAGTCAGAATAATAGTAAATTCATCGCCACCAAGGCGCGCCACGGTATCGACATCACGCAAACAATCCTGGATCCGGCCAGCCATATGCCGCAGCAGCTCGTCGCCGACATCATGACCCAGTGTGTCATTGATATCTTTGAACCGGTCCAAATCAAGAAACATCAGACACAGTTTGCTTTGATCGCGCTGGCAATGACGGATCTCCTGATCCAGTCTGTCATTAAACAAGCGCCGGTTCGGCAGGCCGGTCAGCATATCGTAATTGGCCTGATGTTCGATGGTCAGTTGTGCTTGTTTGGTTTCACTGATATCGGTAAATACGGCAACGTAATTACTAAGCTCTCCGGTTTCATCCCGAACCACCGACATTGACAGGTATGCCGAGAAGATTTCACCATCTTTACGCCGGCTGAGAATTTCACCCCGCCATAGCCCATGAGAATTAAGTTCAGCCCAGAGTTTGGCAAAAAACAGTTCATCATTGAGGCCGCGATCCAGCAATTGCGGGAACTGGCCCAGTACTTCTGACTGGCCGAAACCCGTAATAAGACTATAGGCAGAGTTAATGGCAATGACATTTTTCTGGGCATCGGTTATCAGAAACCCTTCGCTGGCCGCATTAAATGCCACATCGGATAAACGCAGATCCGCCTGTGCCCGCTGCATTTCCGATAATACCTCACGGATCCGCCGCTCAGATTCCACCGCCCTGTCGGTTGCCACTGACAGTTGTTCAGTACGCCGAGTGACTTCACTGGCAATCCGGTGGGTACGACCGGTGATACTCAAAATCAACGCACAAAATAAGCCGGTCAGCAGAAAACCACCCACCATGACAAATAAGGTCTGATTACGCTGGTTTTGTTCGAGAAACAATGGCGTTGGTGTGAAGATCAAGCGCATTTCACGGCCTGCGGATCGGAAATCAAAAGTGCGCTTGAAAGGCGGATTATCGACAACCGGCACATCGTAATAAAAGTCACCGCTGAGCAAATCTTGCCACTGGATATCAAACTCGGTGAATTCGCGTTTACCGAGTATATTTTCGACGAAATCTTCGGTCCGCAGTGCGACATTGACCAGTCCGGCAACTTCAGCATTACTGGCATCCAGCGTCATCTTTCCGTCCGGCGTCTGATACACCGGCCGATACAACATCAGAATCCGCTTGGTGAAAGTCTCCCGTACCATCATCAGTGGCGGCCGCGCATAACTAGCACCACTGGCCAGTGATGTTTGAATGGCTGCCCGGGAAATAGTCGATGAGGTCGGGTCAAAACCCTGTGCCCGCTTGTTGCCGGCTTCGGGTTCTAAATAGGTGATCGGAAAATATTCTTGACGATCTTCTGCCGGCACCAGTTTATTGCCGGGTTTGATATCGGTAATAGTGAAGTCAGTTCCGAAGTATTGCTGTTGTTCGGCCTCATAAGCTGCACGCTGTTCTCGGGTGATCTTCGGCAGCCATTCAATTACCTGAATATTTTCGCTTTTAGCGGTTGCCCATTTCACAAAAGCCCGGAATTCTTCCCGGTTCACATCCCCGGAGCTGACAAATAACTGCGCGACACTGTCCTGAACCAGTTGCTGCGCCGTCAGCGCAATTTGAAACAGTGTGCCGGCCTCCTGAGTACGGATGCGGAAACGATCTTCGAGTTCACGCTGTTCAAAACTGGCGACACTCTGGCTGACCATAATCACGGCGATCAATGCCACCACGGTTGGCAGACCAAGCATCATTCGTCTAGGCCGCCATAACGCCTGTGGCTGGCCGATAAAACTGAGTGTGATGGGACCGGCAATCAGCAAACCCAGCGCATCACCCAACCACCATGAAGCCCATAAGCCGCCGGCACTGAGACTGTTATCAACACCGGTATGCAACAAAAACGGCACACTGATACTGGCGCTTATAAGCGTGACCAGCGGTAACAGCAGCAAAAACTGCAAAATCTGCCGGTCGGTTTCCAGCTCTAACGGTGTCTGACAACAACGGCGGATCAGCATGCCAGCCAAAAACGCCTGAATACTGCTGGCGCAGGCCACTACCAGGGCAATTTGCAGTGTGGTGCTGTTTAATGCCGCCAACTGCCAGCCGAACGATATATTAAGCAGCAAAGCACCGGTAAACACACCCGGCAAAACCCTGCGCCAGCCATAGGTAAGCACCGTCATGATGGCGATCCCCGCTGGCAAAAAAGCGACCGACACATAATTTTCAGCAGCAGTGAAAGCCAGACTTAGTTGGCCGCTGACAAAATAAACAATGGCAACAGCAAGATTGATTAGCAGTCCACGTTTTAAAGTTTGCATATTCAAACGCGCTATCCCCATCATTGGACCCAGCTGGCGGCGCCTGTGCACCTGCGATTGACGCCAGCATTTAGTCAGATAGTAGCATTTGTCAGTAAGGCTGCGCAGTGTTGCAGACAAATCCATAAAGCATGGCAAAGCCGGACAAAAACCCTTAGAATGGCTCACTCAATGGTGGCCTGTGCCGGTCTCCTCGCGACGATATGTTGGTTACCCCGTCAGGCCCGGAAGGGAGCAGCGAAGCCTTCGGACTCGGGCGCCGAGATCAGGCTGGTATGGGTTCACCACCACTTTTCAGACAGCAATGGGTAATCGACAGACTGATATGAGCTATCTGGTGCTGGCCCGCAAATGGCGACCCAAATCGTTTTCCGAAGTCATCGGCCAGCAACATGTGTTGCAGGCGTTGATTAACGGCCTTAACCAAAACCGTCTGCATCATGCGTTTTTGTTTGCGGGTACCCGCGGTGTCGGTAAAACCACGCTGGCACGGATCCTCGCCAAATCACTGAATTGTGAGCAAGGCGTCAGTGCCACACCCTGTGGCGAGTGTAATAGTTGTCAGGAAGTCGATGCCGGCCGCTTTGTTGATTTAATTGAAGTCGATGCGGCCTCGCGCACCAAGGTTGATGATACCCGTGAATTGCTGGATAACGTTCAGTACGCACCCAGCCGCGGCCGATACAAAGTCTATCTGATTGACGAAGTGCATATGTTGTCAACCAGCAGTTTTAACGCACTGCTGAAAACGCTGGAAGAACCACCGCCGCATGTAAAATTCCTGTTTGCCACCACCGATCCGCAAAAGCTGCCCGTGACCATTTTGTCGCGTTGCCTTCAATTTAACCTGCGGCGTTTATCGGTCCGGCAAATTGCTGATCATCTTGCTGATATTCTTGGCAAAGAAACCATTCAATTTGATACGGAAGCGTTGCAAGAACTTGCTCAGGCCGCTGATGGCAGTATGCGTGATGCGCTGAGTTTGCTGGATCAGGCCATCGGTTTTGGCGATGGTGAAGTGCATACGGACAGTGTCCATCAAATGCTCGGTAACGTTTCGCATCAGCAACTGTTGGGCATTTTGCAGGCGCTGGCAGCACAAGATAGTCAAAATGTATTACACCAGGCCGCTGAACTGGCGGCGCTGGGCCGTGATGTCAATGTTGTGCTGGATGCGCTGATGAATGCGCTGCAACGGATCGCCACATTACAACTGTTACCTGATGCCGCCGATGCTGACGACAGTCTGGATATTGCCTTGCAAACACTGGCCAATGCTTTGTCTGCGGAAACGGTGCAACTGCTTTATCAGATCGCCCTGCACGGCAAACGCGATCTGCCTTATGCAGCTGATCCACAAAGTGGTTTTGAAATGACTTTGTTACGCATGCTGCACTTTCAACCACAGCAAATTGATGTCCGCCTGCAGGAAACGCCGCTAAAAAAGTCGCCAACCGCTCCGGTTGAGGCGCCACAAACAGCGCCGGCTGACCTGACTGCGCCGGCAGTAAGCAGCACAGTAATCGAAACCCCACCGCAGGCAGAAACGATTGTCGATCCAGTTGTTGCCAAGGCAAATGCCGAAGCTGTTCCACCGGTTAACAACAGTATTGCCGAACCTGAACCAGACGTCATCAACACCCCGGTAAACCAACACAGCCTGTCACTGTCCAACTGGACACAACTGGTGGCCAAACTCAAATTGTCGGCCATTACCCGGCAACTTGCTGATCATTGCGCGTTTGTCGATGCAGAGGATGACCGCATCACCCTGTTACTGGCTAAAGAACTGGCGCATCTCGCCACTGAAAACGCTAAATCCAGACTGCAGGCTGCCGTCAGCAAAAATCTTGGTTATGAGGTCAGATTAGTTTTTGAAACCACGGCCAAGCACAAAGATTCAGCCCCCACGCTGGCTGGTGAGCGAGCACAACAACAAGCCGATCAGCAACAGCAGGCAGTAGCCGCTATCCACAATGATCCGGTCGTTGAAGTGATCAAAAATACCTTTAATGCCCGTATAATCGATAGCACGATCAAACCTTTGAATTAAGAGGAATCAGCCCATGAAAGGCGGACTTGGTAATTTGATGAAACAGGCCCAGCAAATGCAGGCCAATATGCAAAAAGCGCAGGAAGAACTGGCGAATATTGAAGTCACCGGACAAGCCGGTGCCGGAATGGTCAAAGTCATTATGACCGGCAAACACGATGTCAAACGTATTCATATCGAAGACAGTCTGTTTGAAGATGACAAAGAGATGCTCGAAGATCTCATCGCCGCAGCCATTAATGATGCTGTGCGGCAGGTGGAAAAAACCACGCAGGATCGTATGTCCGGCATGAT
Organism: uncultured Methylophaga sp.; assembly: GCA_946885755.1. The sequence goes on from CAMPHB010000029.1 coordinate 5,069, forward strand.
GCCACCCGGCATGAAACTGCCGTTTTAAAAAGTATTTATGGCTAAACTCGGCCCCAATATTGATCAGCTGATTCAGGCACTTCGCTGTCTGCCCGGCGTTGGCCCCAAATCGGCGCAACGTATGACCTTTCATTTATTGGACAGGGATCGAGATGGCGCATCACAATTGATGCAAGCCTTACAGGGCGCGCTGGAAAATGTCCGCCATTGCCAGCGTTGCCGGATTTTGAGCGAAACTGCGTTATGCAGCCGTTGCAGTGATGCTGGTCGGCGGGCTGATCAGCTGTGTGTGGTCGAAATGCCCAGTGATGTGCTGGCTATCGATCAAGCAACCCATTATCAGGGCCAGTATTTTGTCCTGACCGGTCATTTATCACCGCTTGATGGTATTGGCCCGGAAGCACTGGGTATTCCGGATTTGATCAACTGGCTGGATGCCGGTGACGTACAGGAGTTGATTCTCGCCACCAATCCAACCGTCGAAGGCGAAGCCACCGCGCATTACATCAGTGAACTGGCACGTGCCCGGCAGATTCATGTCACCCGCCTGGCGCATGGCATACCACTTGGCGGCGAATTGGAATATGTTGACAGTGGTACACTGTCTCATGCATTTTCGGGTCGGGGATCCGTTTGATCTCAGCGTTATATTTCAGCTAGGGCTTAATCATGGCCGATTACACTGCTCCATACGACGCACTTAAAAGCTTTAATGGATTAATCCACCGCCAGCCGCTGTTTATCAACAATCGTCTGGATGTCGACAGCTATCATCTGACTTTTCTCGATAAAAACGGTCAAAAGCTCAATGATGATGCTGAAGTCCCTGATTTTCTGCAGCAATTGACCGGCATTTTGCCGGCGATCAGTAACCGCCAGAAGGCCTTGCTGACCATGCCCGAATCGTGGCGCGCCGCACTTTACAATATTGATATTAATGGCATTGAAGTCACCCTCGATATTTACGGTAACCCGCTGCCGGAGTCGCGTCATCGGCCATTTGCCTTTGCCGGTCATGCCAATGGGGTTGAACATGATGTGCACACCGAACTATTACTCATTGATTTAAACCGTTTTGATCCGGCTAGTCTCACTGAAAATCTGCCCCACTGGCGGCGTCGTCATGACCAGCTGTGTGCAACCAATGTCAACGCGCTGGATCAATTCAGCTTTTGTAAAAGTTTTGCCGTGGATTTGTTACAGGGCAATTTTTATACGCTGCCCGCCACCCGTGACAGTCAGAAAATTCCGCCATCCGCCCAGACCTTGATGGAATTACTGGTCAAGTTGCAGGATCCGGAGGTTGAAGCCGATGATCTGGCTTTAATCATCAATCAGGATGTGACACTCAGCTACAAATTGCTGCGGCTGATTAATTCGGCATTTTTCGGCCTGCCGCGTCAGGTTGGCAGTACCCGTGAAGCAGTCGTCATGCTCGGCCATAATAAAATTAAAACCTGGGCCAGTTTGCTGTGTTTGTCGGGACTCGATCACAAACCCAATGAGTTACGCAGTGTTGCCATGATCCGCGCGCGAATGTGCGAATTACTGGCCAAATTTTATAAAGGCCACGGCGAAGTGTTTTTTGCCGCCGGTTTATTCTCGACCTTAGATGCGTTGCTTGATAAACCGCTGGCTAATTTACTGGACAGTCTGCCTTTGTCCGATGAACTGCGCAGCGCATTGGTTGATAAACAAGGTGCCGCCGGTCAGGCGCTGCAGGATGTGCTGCGTTATGAACGCGGTGACTGGCAGGCGATTGATAATTCTCCATTACCGGTTGAGGTGCTGGTTCGCGCCTATCTTGATGCCATCTACTGGGCCAAAGAACTGAACCTGCAACTCAGCGATTGACCATGGCAATCAGCTGGCTGGCACCGACTGCAGAGATCCGTTTTCCGCCACTGGAACACGCCACTGAGCATGGATTATTAGCCGCTGGTGGTGATTTATCCGTCAGCCGGTTGCTGGCAGCTTACCGGCTGGGCATTTTTCCCTGGTTTAACAAACAGGATCCGATTTTGTGGTGGAGTCCGGATCCGCGCATGGTGCTGGCTCCCAATCAGTTACGGATCAGTAAAAGTCTCAATAAAACACTGCGCCGCGGTGATTTTCAGCTGACGTTTGACAGTGCTTTTCGTGACGTAATGCTGGCCTGCGCCGCACCACGCGACAAACAAAATGGTAAACCTCACGATACCTGGATCCATGACGATATGATCGCTGCCTATCAGACTTTGTTTGAACAAGGTTATGCACACAGTGTTGAATGCTGGCAGCAAGGTGAACTGGTCGGCGGCTTATATGGCGTTGCTATCGGCAAAATGTTTTTTGGTGAATCGATGTTCAGCTTTGTCACCGATAGCTCAAAAGTTGCGCTGGTCGCTTTAACCCAACAATTGCAACGCTGGCGTTTCCCGCTGATTGACTGTCAGGTTCATTCCGATCACCTAGCCCGGCTTGGCGCCAAGATCCTGCCGCGCAATGATTTTATCCGGGTGATGCAACCATTGTGCGATAAACCCTGTCAACCCGGCCGCTGGCAACTGGACGGTGATCTGCCGCACGCCGTATGAGTCTCGATTTTTATCAGGACAGACTGCACCCCTGCTCTTATCTGGAGGGTCGGCAGGCCCGTAATATTTATCCGGACCCACTACGACCGGTCTCTAACAAACTTTACAGCCAGCTGATCCAGCATGGTTTCCGCCGTAGTGGTGAGCATGTTTACCGGCCGTTTTGCCCCGCTTGCGCGGCATGTGTGCCGGTAAGGATTAAAGTCAATGATTTTAGGCCTAACCGTAACCAACGGCGTTGTTTGCGTGATAACCGCGAGGTCACTATCAACTTACAAATGGCAGAATTTAATGAACAGCATTACGATTTATACTGCCGTTATTTACAAAGCCGGCATCCCGGCGGCGGTATGGATAATCCCACGCCACACAGCTACCAGCAGTTTCTGATCAGCAGCTGGAGCGATACCCGCTTTATCGAGTTTTATGAGAAAGATCAGTTGATTGCTGTGGCCGTTACTGACTTTATCAACAATGCCGCCTCGGCTTTTTATACTTTTTTTGAGCCGTCCCTTGCCAGGCGCAGCCTTGGTACCTTAGCGATTCTCAAACAAATTGAACTGGCTAAACAACAGGGGCGGGATTATTTATATCTGGGCTACTGGATCGAAGCCAGCGCCAAAATGAATTACAAAAGCCGTTTTGCTGCTTTGCAATATTTTGACGGTCAATGGCATGATTTTGATAAAAAACTTTGAATAATCAGTGTTTTTACGGCAGAATGGATCTTTTAATTTTGGACTGATTTACGGAATCTATGGCAAAAGAAGATCATATTGAGTTTGAAGGCACTGTTATCGACACCATGCCTAACACCACTTTCCGTGTTGAACTGGAAAATGGTCATGTTGTGACAGCGCATATTTCCGGCAAAATGCGTAAGAACTACATTCGTATTCTGACTGGCGACAAAGTCACCGTACAGTTAACCCCATATGATTTAAGCAAAGGCCGTATCGTTTATCGCGCTCGCTAAAACAAGCGGCGTTGCTGTTTAGCAGCACTGGCCACAGCTTGCCAGGCCAGCCATAACAAAATCAGAAAAGCGATCAATGTCCAGGCCGGAATCGTCAATCCCAGAAACTGCCAGGACACTTCCGCACACTCTCCAGAGCCGCTGAAAATCATCTTAAATGCATCGGTCAGCGGAAAATTCCCAACAATAAAATCAAAGCCCGGCCCACAGCTGGGCACCGCTTCCGGTGGCAGGTTTTGTAACCAGATATGGCGTGCTGATACCGCACCGCCAGCAATAACGGTCAGACCAATGAGGCTGCTGAAAAATTTACTGCCACCGTGTCCGGGATTAAATAAAAACGCCAGCAAAAACAAGCCACCGGCTACCATCACCGCCATACGCTGCAAAATACACAGCGGACAAGGCTCCAGCAGCATGACATGCTGCATATACATGGCAATGCCAAACAACGCCAGACTCAACAAAAACCCCAGCAAATACAGCGTGCGCGTGGTCGACAAAACGGTTTCCTCCGGTTTTCAGATTTGTGCTAAGTTAACTTAAAAACCGCGTGCTTTAAAGGATTAATGTCATGAAAGAACCGAATTTTGAAGAAAAATTAACCGCTGCCTACGACCGGATGATGACCCGGGTGCATGAATTTCTTGATACCGCTGAAGCCAAGGCGTTACCGACCTTGAAACAACGCATCGAACTGGCCCGGCAACGCGCAGTTGAACTGCGCGAAGTGACCAGTGAAGAAGCCGATAAAATCGCTGTTTACGTCGAACGGGATCTGCATGATGCCGCCGAATATTTGCAACGCAGCGGCAAAGAATTTTCAACCTGGCTGCAATTTGACTTAAAACAAGTCGAAAACCGCATGTTTGAATTATTTGCCAAAGTGGCAGACCGGACCCGTTTTGAACTGGATCAACTGGCAGCTCAGGCGCGCTCGGCGCAGCAGTATCACACCGGTGAAATTACCGGCATTGGCAGTTTGTATTGCGCTGATTGCGGTACACAAATGCATTTCAAAAAAACCGGTCGTATTCCGCCCTGCCCGAAATGCCATCACACAACGTTTCAGCGTCAGCAAAAACAAGCTGCCTAGTCAGCCGTCCAGACATCGCTGTCGAGCATTGTCATCAACAGTGCCGCCAGCGCTGGCTGTTGTTTAAATTGCTGCCAGTCGCTTAATTGCAGCTGTTGCACTGCACAAAGCATGGCAACCAAGTCACCACACTCTGCCGGCAACTGATAATCGTCACCGCCGATAAATAC
>CAMPHB010000030.1 GCA_946885755.1 uncultured Methylophaga sp.
CCTGAGACACTAGGATCATTGCCGCTGGCAAGGGTCAGACTCGGCTCGCGCTGGCCATCAACGACGATCACCGGCTGATTTTGCAAGCGTGTCAGTTTCCAATAGGTATCCAGTAAATTTTCTTTATAACCTGGCCGGCCACAGGTCTCGCCCGGCCAGTTGCGGGTAAATCGCTTTAAAACGACCGTCGTTGTGGAGTTGGTAATTATGTTCACTGTCAATAATCTGCCCTTGTTGATTGAGCAGCGTCAGTTGATCTTTATCATTAATGGCAAAGCGGTAATTTTGTTGATCACTTAACAACACCAGCGTGTTTTGTGCATGTAACTGCCAGCGACCGAGCTGAAAAAAACGACCGGGGTCGCGATCCTGATAATCGGTTTGCAAAAAGAACGATTGATCAGCGAACAGATTCAGTTGGTAATCAATGCCGGGACAATCGGCGCAGGGCAACGCACCACTGAAACTGACCGGAAAATCGACCACAGCCCGCCAGTCAAAGCTGCTGTCAGTATCGTCGGATTGGCAAGCTGCCAAAATCAATATGCCGGCGAATAAACCGACCGATAATTTCAGCCGCTCTAACATCCGGCTAACCGCCGATTATGTGCAGCGCCAGCCAGGGCGCCAGAAATAACATAAAGGTCAGGGTTTTAAACACTGCCATGGTGCCGTAGTGAATTGCGGCGAACTGTTCGCGTGTTAAAGCAAACCAGTGACTGTGCAGCCGGTAAATCCAATCTGCACAGCATGCGTACATTACAAACCAAATGGTCAGCAATAGGTAGTTCAGCAGCGCTGTCCAGCCCAGCAGACTTTGTAAACTATCGATGTTCATAGACACACTCCTTGTTGCTATGACCACAATTTACGCCGTTAAATTGCAGCTTGCCAATTATGGTTTTTGCTGGCGTGCCTGCCACCAGCGGCGGATCGCTTTACGGCCGTATTTGCGTTTGAAATTAACTTTGAAATCGTAAAGATAAAACGGCAATTTCATTCGCCAGTTAAAACGTTTGCCAAATTTGCGGTTTAACGCCAGATATTCTTTTAACAGCTGTTCGCGGCCGGCCCAGTGCAATTTGTGACAGATCCGTGCCAGATCCGATAAGCGTTCTCTCAACGTCGCATTACGGTTAAAAAAGCGCGCCCGGTTAATATCAATCAGGGTGAAATCCAGTGTGCCGTCCGCCTGTTTTTTAATGAGAATATTGCCGCCAGCCAGGTCCCGGAAAAAAACCCCACGGGCATGCATTTCGTTTAAGAAAACAGCCAGTTGCGGATAAGCCTGCGCGGCCGTTACGCCCTGATATTCATCGGCACCATCTCGAAAAGCAGTAACCAGTTCACGGGCACTGAAATCGTGATCCACCTGTTCACATAAATACAGGTTTTGCAGCAAAGAGCGATCGGCGGTTTTTTCAAAATAGGCGATGGGCGCGGCGGTTGGAATGCCACGGCGCATTAATTCCGCCGCGGCGATCCAACTGCGTTTGGCTTTGCAGGGGCGCCAGCGGTCCAGTAATTTTTTATGAGCCGCCATTTTTAATGGTTTTTTGGCAATAAAAGGCCGGTCCAGCACCTTATCCACTCGCCAGATAACATTACGGGCTTTTCGTAAGGTGTTGTCAGCTTGCGGATCAGGTAATTGCAGTGGATGTAACTGTTGACGCAGTTGGTCAGCAGTCGCCTGATTATCCGCATACAAAAGGCCACGCCAGCTATCTTGCTGAAACTGATACAGCTGTTTACCGGGCATATGGCGATACCAGGCATCCATATTTTTGCCATGCGGATCGTTAAAACTGATTAAGGTGCCAGCCGGCCAGCGCAGATAAATCGGCGATTCACCGGCAAATTCCGGGGTGTCTGTTAACAACGCACCATCGCGGCTGAAGCATTCAACTTTGCTGAGACTGTCCTTGTCATAAAGCTGATTGAGCGCCATGGCTTTACCATTGATGGTCCAGGCAACATGGACCAGGGCATCGGTGCGGCGAAAAGCATGAACTTCAAGATTCTCAGTGGTGGCCAAGGGGCCCTGATAAAAACTGCCGGGGATGAGCCGGTTGAACTGCTGCATCGCATAAAACGCCGGCCGTACGCGAAAATCAGCCCGCTGGCCAAGCACCGACTGGTAGTGGGTAATGCGTTCCAGTTTTGGATAAACACCGCTGCCATCGTCAACCAGGCCTTCGCGGCTGCATAAAAATGGTCCCCAGAATACCTGTTGCATGGCACCTGATGCCGCCAGCAGAGTGAAATAACGGGTCAGATAATCGGCCTGTTTTTGCTCACCATGCACCAGCAGACGGCGGATCCGCGGCAGCGTCCAGAATGCGGCCGGTGAAATCAATTGTTTCACACCAAAATCAGTCGTCACTTTTTGCAACAAACGGGCTTTTTTAACCAGATTAACTTTCAGTTTCAGTGCCAGTTTGGTGCCAAAGATCCGGTGATCATAGCGCTCAGGCTCGGTGACCCGTTCGCTGAATAAGTTATTGGTGTGAATATCCGGCAGTTGCAGATCCCGCTGCATGCGACTGAGCGCGGCAATATTATGCAGTGGCTCAAAATCGGAAATATTGGGGCCGGCAAGTTTAATGCGCTGCTCACGGATAATGTCGTGGGCAATGCGCCAGCAGTGAAAAAAACTCTCCGTGTCATAACCCGACCAGTGGCGGCGATTACTGGTGGCACCGATTTCAATCGCATACAGCCGGTGACCAAATTGCTGGGTGACAGTTTCAACAAAGGTTTGCCAGCGGGCTTGTGCTGCCGCTGTTTTCATCTGCTGCGCTTCACGAAATGGCTGCACCAAATGTAATAACACGCGGATTCTGGCATCCAGCAGTTTGTTCAGCAGCCGGCTGACCGGGCCGTTAATATCGTCGTAGCTGAAATCCAGACGGACTTGTTTTAAATTGAGTTCCGCCAGTTTTTCCAGCACAAAGTCATCAATCGCCGGATCCTCGCCGGTCGTCACACCAACACCGACAAAATCCGCTGGCACCGGATGTGCTGCTGGCGGCAGATGTCCGCCCGGCAAAGCCAGCCGGCCTTTCATAACATAATTCAGGGCCCGGCCCAGTTGTCGCAGATCCATTAACGGACCATTAACATAATCATTCTGGTTTTCAGCGTTTTGCGTCATTTAATACTCGTTCTGGGACTTGCCGGAAAATCAGTGGGCAACACTGCCGGAAAAAACATTTAGGATGATGACACCGGTAATAATCAGCGTGATGCCGATAATCGCCGGTAAATCCAGCGACTGACCAAACACTACCCAGCCGATTAAGGCGATCAGCACCACACCAACACCCGCCCAGATCGCATACGCGATGCCTACCGGGATAAATTTAAGGCTCAGGGCCAGAAAGTAAAACGCCACTACATAGCCGATAATGACGGCAACCGATGGCCAGAATTTACTGAAACCTTCCGAGGCTTTTAAAAAGCTGGTACCAAATACTTCAGCGACGATCGCGGCGCTGAGCAATAACCATTTAGACATGTATTCACTCAGTTATAGGTAAAAAACAAACTTATCGCCAGCGCGCTGCCGAGTACAGCAACAATAATGCCCACTAACACGCCCCATTGACTGCGATACCCCTCGGGAAACTCCGATTCGCCCAGCGTTTTCAATACCCGGCGAAACTGACCGGTGGCATAGACGGCCGAAAAACTGCCCAGCAGGATAAAGGCCATACCCAGCCAGAAGGTCAACTCGGTGTTAATGATCTGCTGGCCGTCAGACAAAATTTCCAGAATCAGTCCGGAGCGTTCGATCAAAAAACCGAACATAACAAAAGTCAGCCCGGTGCGGATCCAGGCCAATAACGTCCGCTCAGCCGCAAATAAAACCCGCGGATCTTGTAAATACGACATATCAGCTTTTCACTTTACGCCGACGCAGCCAGGCTTTAAATTTGGCGCTCAGTTTATGGAAAAACCGGTGTTTATTACCGGCCGCTTCACTGGTCAGAAAATTGATCTGGATCGAGCGGCGAGTGCCTTCGTAAGCCGGATAACCATGCCAGCAGTTATCGGTTACCTTGAAAGCGACCAGTGAGCCGGGGCCCGGGGCAATTTCCTCGACATAGTTTTCCAGGTCCTGATCGTTGCGCAAAATCCGCAGGCGCCCCGTCGTCGCCGGCCATGATTCATTCAGATAAATCAGAATGGTGACCAGTTTGGTTTTAGAATCGGTATGAATACGGCCGTCTTTTTTGCGCGAGTAGCCGCGCAGCGTCATCAGCATCGGCAAACCCATGACATCAACAGCAAATTTGTCACAAATGATCTGTCGGAAAGCGGGGCTATCAATAGCGTCTAAAAAAGCTTTGAAATCAGCATTAACCGGCACGTCATCAACATTAAAACTGCCACCGTCACCGATTTCGGGAAAATCCGCCAGCACCGGTGCCAGCATGGCATCACTGATCGACCGCTCCACGGTAAAAAAGGGGAACGGATCCGTTTTGACGGGGGCCGCCTGTAAAGCAGCCAAATCAAGCACAGTGCTCATGGGTTTTCCTGTCATTGGTTAAAGCCAGCAAGCCATATGATAATACAAATAAGCTGCTGGCCGGTTGCCGGGCAATGTTGGCCGGTTGAAAATGTCACAATGCCAACCAATATCTTAACCAATACAGATAAATAACAAACGGGGAGCGGGCGATGGCTAAGTGGCTGGAAGGACAAGTGGTAGAAAACAAGCGCTGGACAGACCGTCTGCATTCGCTGCGTATTAAAGCAGATATGGCACCCTTTGACGCCGGGCAGTTTACCCGTTTGGCGCTGCACATTGATGACGAAGAAGTCAGCCGGCCGTTTTCGCTGGTGAATGCGCCTGATGATCCGATACTGGATTTTTATTTTATCGAAGTGCCGGACGGTAAATTATCGACCCGACTGGCTCAGCTTAAAGCGGGTGATGTTATTCAGGTGGCGCCGAAAGCCGCGGGACTATTGACGCTGAAACAATTGGCACCGGCCAGCAATTTATTTCTGATCGCTACTGGCACCGGTATTGGGCCGTTTTTATCGATTATAAAAACCGACGCTGTCTGGCAGCAATTTAAGCAGGTGCGGCTGGTGCATGCCGTGCGGTTCGCTGAAGAACTCAGCTATCAGGACACCATTAACGACGTTAAAGCAGCGCATGCTAATCAGTTTGATTATCAGCCAATCGTTAGTCGCGAAAATGCTCAGGGCACATTGCAGGGACGGATTCCGCAACTGATTGAAAATCAGCAATTAGAGCAGGCACTGGCGCTTGAAATTGATGATGACAGTCAAATTCTGCTGTGTGGTAATCCCGACATGGTTCAGGACACTACTGATGTGTTGCTGGCACGCGGATTGCGCCGTCACAGCCGCCGTGAAGCCGGCCATATTAGCATCGAGAAATACTGGTAACGGGGCTGCAATTATTGAGGTTTGGCGCAGACTATTAGCTATGAACCCGGGCGTAGGATCCCGGTCAGAAACTATATATTGTGCGCCATTGTTGCTACGTTCAGTCTGCGCAGATGGTCTTTTCACCACTAAATAATAGTGTTCAAAAAGTAGGAAAATTATTCTATTTCAATAGGTTAGTTTGTCGCTACAACATCGGCAGTCAAAACGGAATTTTTTTGCTTGCATTAGCGGGAAAATTTTTACAGTGTAGAAATGCATTGTTCATACCGGATCCGTTTTTGTGATCCAAACAGGGGAGGGGCCATGTCAGATGTCTGGCAGGAAACCATCACCAACGCTGAAGTGTTACGTCGTGATTTACACGCGCATCCTGAGTTGGGCTGGCAGGAATATCGAACCGCTGATCGCATCCGCGATACGCTCAGTACGCTGAATATTCCATGGCGTGCCTGTGCCGGCACCGGCACACTGGCATGGCTGAATCCCGCCGGCAAAGGGCCGCATATTGCGCTTCGCGGTGATATTGATGCACTGCCAATCCATGAAAACAGTCAAACAGACTGGACCTCTCAACACGAAGGTTGCATGCATGCCTGTGGCCATGACGGCCATACGGCCACCTTAATGGCTGCCGCCCGCTGGTTGAAACTGCATGAAACAGACTTGCCGGGACCAGTCACGCTGATTTTTCAGCCTGCCGAAGAAGGTGGTCACGGCGCCCGGGAAATGATTGCCGATGGTGCGCTTGACGGTGTTGATGTGATTTATGGCTGGCATAACTGGCCGGCGATCCCGTTTGGCAAACTGGTTTGTCCTGATGGCATCGTCATGTGTGGCAATGGCACTTTTGAGCTGATTGTCCATGGTCTGGGCGGACATGCCAGTCAGCCGGAGCTGTGCCTGGATCCCGTGCTGGCGGCCAGCGCTATTACCCTGAATTTGCAGCAAATTATCAGTCGCCGGCTGGCCCCGCAACAAGCGGCAGTCATCAGTGTCACCTCAATCGAAGCGCCCAGCGCGCCGACTGTTATTCCGCAGACAGCCAAAATCGGCGGCAGTATCCGGGTGCCGGATAAAGCCACCCGCGGCGAACTGAATCAACTGATAACCGAAATCAGTCAGCAAACCGCAGCCAGCTATGGTGTGCACTGCGAGGTCAATATTTATCCGCGCTATGAGGCGACCATTAATCATCCGCAACCGGCATTAAATGTGCGTGAAAACTGGCAGACGCTGTTCGGTGCTAATGCACTGCACCATGACATCCGCCTGCCGATCATGGCCTCCGAAGATTTCAGTTATTACCTGCAGGAAATTCCCGGTGCTTTTGCGCTGATCGGCAGTGATGACGGCCCGTTACATCAGGCACCGTGTCACAGCCCGCATTACGATTTTAACGACCGGCTGATCCCGTTGGTAACTGCCATGTTTTCGCGCCTTAGTGGCGCACCTGTTCCGGAGGAACTGCCCCACGCCGGCAAGGCGTAAAACCGTGAGGAGAAGAAGTAGATGAGCATATTTGAACAAAGAGAGTCGGCGATCCGGGCTTATTGCCGGGTTTATCCGGTGGTGTTTGATAAAGCGATTAATGCCCGGCAGATTGATGAAAATGGCCGTGAATATATTGATTTTTTTGCAGGTGCCGGTGTGCTGAATTTTGGGCATAACAATCAGCGGATGACCGAAGCCGTGATTGAATATATTCAGGGCAATGGTGTTCTGCACAGTCTCGATATGCATACGACGGCCAAGCGGCAATATATGGAGCATTTTACCGAGACCATTCTCGAACCGCGTAATATGCCGCACAAAATGCAGTTTATGGGGCCAACCGGCACCAATGCCGTTGAAGCGGCGATGAAACTGGCACGCCGCGCCACTGGCCGGCAGGACATTGTTGCCTTCAGTCATGGTTTTCACGGTATGACGCTGGGTGCCCTCAGCGCCACGGCCAATCAATATTTCCGTAATGCAGCCGGCGTCCCGCTCAATCACGTTAAACATTTTCCGTTCGGCTGTGAAACAGTTTGCCCGGGCTGTGAGCTCGGCTGTGGTATGCAAAGTATCGAACAACTGCGGGCTATTTATGCCGACAGCTCCAGCGGTATCGCGCCACCGGCGGCATTTTTGCTGGAAACTATTCAGGCTGAGGGCGGCGTTAAGATCGCTGATAAAGACTGGTTGCAGGCTTTGGCAAAACTCGCCAAAGAAGTTGGTGCTTTACTGATTATTGATGATATTCAGGTCGGCGTGGGTCGCACCGGGTCGTTTTTCAGCTTTGATGATCTGGATTTAGATCCCGATATTATTTGTCTTGCCAAAGGCATTGGCGGGCTGGGTACACCGATGGCGATGAATCTGGTGAAACCGGAATTTGATGATCACTGGTCACCAGGTGAGCACACCGGTACCTTCCGCGGTCAGGATATTTCGTTTATCGCCGGCGATCAGGCACTCAGTTATTTTGATGACGATGCACTGATGCAAACCGTCAAAACCCATGGCGCAATGATGGCCGACACTTTACAGCCGCTGGTTGATCGGCATCCACTGCTGAATCTCACCGGTAAAGGCATGATTCTGGGCCTTGATGTCGGTAATGGTGATCGCGCCAAACAAATCGTCAATCAGTGTTTTGAAGCTGGCCTATTGGTATCGGCCTGCGGCACCGGTGGCCGTGTGGTCAAATTGATCCCGCCATTAACAACACCAGAAGCCGATCTGCAGGAAGGCCTGGGCATTCTTATCAAAGCCACTGACAACGTGATGATGCAGGAGGCCGCATGAAACAGCGTGATGATATGACATTCCCGTTTGAGGAATACGAGCGACGATTACGCGAACTGCGTGAGCGCATCGCTGAGCGGTGTATGGATGCGGTGGTGATTTCCGATCCGGAAAACATCATGTATCTGACCGACTATCAGACTACTGGTTATTCGTTCTTCCAGGCGTTGGTGGTGCCGCTCGAAGCTGAGCCATTTATGATCACCCGTAAGCTGGAAGAGTCCAACGTGATTCACCGCACCTGGGTGGAAATCACCCGGCCGTATCCGGATACCGGTGATGCGATTCAGATGCTGGTCGATGCGCTGCGTGAATTTGGCCTTGATAAAAAGCGTATCGGTTATGAACGTAACAGCTATTTTTTCCCCGCTTATCATCAGGATTGCATTCACACCACACTGACTGATGGCAAATTGCTGGATTGTTTTGGCATTGTTGAAGAAGGCCGGGTCTGTAAATCACCGATGGAAATTGCCCTGATGCAAAATGCGGCGCGGGCAACCGAAGCGGGTATGCAAGCCGGTATTGAAGCTACTGAAGCTGGCGTCACTGAAAATGAAATTGGCGCTGCCATCAGTGCTGCCATGTTTAAAGCTGGCGGTGAGGCCCCTGCGGTAATGCCTTATGTGACGTCAGGGCCGCGTACTATGATTGGTCATGCCACCTGGGAAGGCCGCGTGGTGCAACCCGACGAGCATGTGTTTCTGGAAGTGGGGGGCTGTTACCGGCGTTATCACACGGCCATGATGCGCACCATTGTGCTCGGTAAACTCAGTCCGTCGATGTACAAAGCGCAGGAAATCATGAAAATGGCACTGGATGCGGTACACAGCAAGTTCCAGCCGGGCATGACGGTGTCTGATGCCGACAATATGATCCGCAATATCATTACCAAAAATGATATTGGCGCGCGGCTGGTCACCCGCTCTGGTTACTCCATCGGTATCGCTTTTCCGCCCAGCTGGGATGAGGGTTATATCGTCAGTCTCAAACAGGGTGAATCGGCTGTGCTCAAGCCGGGTATGACTTTCCATATTATTCCGTGGATGTGGGGCGTTGATGGCGATAAAACCTGTGGTATTTCCGACACCATTCACATTACCGAAGACGGCTGTGAGTCATTCTTCAGTATGGATCGGGATTTTGTCGTTAAACCCGCCAGCAGCAATAAAAAACTGCTGAGTTTGGACAGCGCCCGTCATAGCGACACCGCCAAAGACGACAAAAAATCCACCGCCAAATCTTCTTCCTGAGGTCCTCATGCTGATAGCCACAAATCCTTTTAACGGTCAGCAAATTGATCGTTTTCCGTCACTTGATAAACATGAAATGTATGCCCGTATTGGCGAGGCTGCCGTAGCGTTTGCCGATTGGCGGGATCGCAGTTTCAGTGAACGTGCTGCGGTTTTAAAAGCCGTTGCCAAACAGCTGCGCGCTGAAAAACACGACATTGCCGAACTGATGGCACTGGAAATGGGCAAGCCCATTAAAGAAGGAGTGCCGGAAGTCGAAAAAGCCGCCACCTGCGCCGAGTTTTATGCCGACAATGCTGAGCGCTATCTTGCCGATGAAACGCTGCCATCGGATGCCAGTTTAAGTTATGTCACCTATCAGCCGCTGGGCACATTGTTGGGCATTTTGCCTTGGAATGCACCGTTATGGCT
>CAMPHB010000031.1 GCA_946885755.1 uncultured Methylophaga sp.
GAGTGATGCAAACCAGAATACCGATTATCCGATCGCCAATATCAGTCGTCGCCGCGTGTTGCAGGGTTTTGCATTAAGCGGACTGGTGCTGGCGATTGGTCTGCCGCTGCCGGGCATGGCCGATGAAGAACTGCCGAAGTATGGCCGTGACGCGATGCCTAACGGCTGGGTCGATGACCCGTTGGTATTCGTTGCCATAGCTGAAGATGGTGCGGTGACGATTGTTGCCCACCGGGCGGAAATGGGTCAGGGGGTCAGAACATCACTGCCGATGGTGGTGGCTGATGAGATGGGCGCTGACTGGTCCAAAGTCACGGTGACGCAGGCCCCCGGTGATGAAAAACGCTATGGTAATCAGGATACCGATGGTTCACGCAGTGTCCGTCACTTTTTTATGCCGATGCGTAATGTCGGCGCGGCAGCCCGGATGATGTTAGAAGCCGCTGCGGCGGCGCACTGGGGCATTCAGGCGAGTGATGTCAAAACCGAAAGTCATCAGCTGATTAACCGTTTGAATGGTGACAAGCTGGGTTTCGGTGACGTTGCCAAAGCCGCTGCCGAACTGGCAGTACCGCCCCGTGAACAATTACAACTGCGTGACAGCAGCGATTTTCGTTATATCGGCAAGCAGACCACGAATCTCATTGACGGGATGGCGATTGCAACTGGTCAAGCTGAGTATGGCATTGATATTCAGCTCGATGACATGTTGTTTGCCGTGGTGGCCAGACCGCCGGCTTATGGTGACCGGGTGAAAAGTTTTGATGACAGTGAAGCTTTGAAAGTCCCTGGCGTAAGAAAAGTCGTTGAACTGAAAAGCAGCCCGCCGCCGGCAGTATTTAATCCATTGGGTGGTGTGGCCGTCATTGCCGACAACACCTGGGCAGCCATGCAGGGCCGAGAAAAACTGAAGATTGAATGGCAAAAAGGCGAAAACGCCAGCTACAACTCTCAAACTTATCGTGAGCAACTGACCGAAGCGGTGCGCCACAGTGGCGGCAAAGTAGTGCGTAATAACGGCGATTTGGACCAAGCCATGGACACGGCAACCGATACCCTGTTTGCCGAATATTATATTCCGCATCTGGCGCAGGCGCCGATGGAACCACCGGTGGCCACTGCCCGTATCAAAGACGGCCATTGTGAAGTCTGGGCGCCGATTCAGGCACCGCAGGCCGGTCGTGATAATGTCGCTAAATGGCTGGAAATGGATGCCGAAAATGTCACGGTGCATGTGACTTTGCTGGGCGGTGGTTTTGGCCGTAAATCGAAACCGGACTTTATGATTGAAGCCGCATTATTGTCGAAAGCAATGGACGGCCAGCCAGTCAAAGTCACCTGGACCCGTGAAGATGATCTCCGGCACAGCTATTACCATACGGTATCAATGGAACATTTACAGGCCGGTTTCAATGCTGAAGGTAAAGTCAGTGGCTGGCTGCACCGCACGGCGGCACCCAGCATTGCCTCGACCTTTGATGACACTGCTCAGGTAAAAATGCCGATCGAGCTGGGCATGGGCGTGGTTAACGTGCCGTTTGCCATCGACAATGTGCGTGTCGAAAACCCTGAAGCCACAGCACATACCCGCATTGGCTGGTTCCGTTCGGTATCGAATATTCCGCATGCTTTTGCCATTCAGTCGTTTGTCGCTGAGATGGCCCATCATCGCGGTATCGATCACAAAGACTTTTTGCTGGAATTATTAGGCCCGGATCGGCAAATTGACCCTACCAGCTTGCCGGATAACTGGAACTACGGTGAATCGCCGGAGCGTTATCCGATAGACACCGGCCGCTTAAAACGGGTGATTGAAACGGTTACCGAAAAAGCCGGTTGGGGACGTGAGTTGCCTGAAGGCCAAGGGCTTGGGCTGGCCGCTCACCACAGCTTTGTGACTTACACGGCAGCCGTTGCTGAAGTGGCCATCAATGATGACGGCGAATTAACGATCCCGCGAATTGATATTGCGATTGATTGTGGTCCGCAGGTTAATCCGGAGCGGATCCGCTCACAGCTGGAGGGTGCCTGCATTATGGGCGTCAGTCTGGCAACGCTTGGTGAAATCAGTTTTAAAGACGGTGTGGCTGAACAGGATAATTTTGATACCTATCAGGTGACGCGCATGGACAAAGCTCCGCGCGAAATCCATGTGCATTTACTGCTCAATACTGATTATCAGCAGCCACTGGGTGGGGTCGGGGAGCCGGGTTTGCCGCCGATTGCACCGGCGATTTGTAATGCCATCTTTGCTGCGACCGGTAAACGTATTCGAAACCTGCCAATTGGCAACCAGTTGGAAAGCTAACGTGGACAGTCTGGATCTCAGCGTTTTTAAGACCTTGCGCGACTGGTTAAATCAGGATCAGCAGGTTTGGCTGGTGACGGTTGTGAAAACCTACGGCTCCAGCCCGCGGCCACCGGGCGCAATGTTAATTTGCCGGCCAGATGGTCTGATGGTGGGCTCGGTGTCGGGGGGCTGCGTTGAAGATGATCTGGCAGATAAAGCCGCCAATGGTCAGCTGCCGTTCAATCAGGCACAAATGCTGGTTTATGGCGCAACACGTGAGGAAGCAGAGCAGTTTGGTCTGCCCTGTGGCGGCAGTCTGCAATTATTGATTGAACCGGTTCAGGAAACGGACTGGGTGGACACGGTGCTCAGTGCGATTAGCCAGCATCAGCTGGTTGAGCGGCAGCTGGATTGTAAATCGCTGTTGAGCAGCATCCGGTCCGGCAGTAAACAAGCACCGGCGGTGTTAATAGAAAATGATCAGTGCCGGTTTCAGTATGGTCCACGCTGGCGCATGTTGATTATCGGTGCGGCGCAAACCGCCATTTATTTAGCCGATATGGCTAAAACGCTTGATTATCAGGTGCTGGTTTGTGACCCGCGGCCGGAGATCCGGGCAGCCTGGCCACTGGCCGATATCGAATTAATAGCCATGATGCCCGATGATGCTGTGCTGGCTATTCAGCCAGATGCCCATACGGTAATTATCGCGCTGACCCATGATCCCAAACTCGATGATATGGCATTGCTGGAAGCACTGAAGTCATCAGCTTTTTATATCGGCGCGCTGGGCAGTGAGCGCACTAACGAAAACCGGCGTCAGCGATTGACGATGTTTGATTTATCTGCGGCAGAAATCGCTCGTTTGCATGGCCCGGTAGGGCTGAGTATTGGCAGCAAAACACCGCCGGAAATTGCCGTTGCGATTCTGGCAGAGTTGATCCAGCTGCGGCGTGAACCGCATCTGCAAAACATGACAACCACTGCAGACACTGTCTGTGCCAGCCAATAGACCACTGGCGGCATTGCTCTTGGCCGCTGGCCAGTCGCGCCGCTTTGGCAGTAATAAACTTGCCAGTGTCATCACTGTTAATGGTCAGCAAAAAACCTTGTTGCTGCATACGCTGGATAATTGGCTGGCCGCTTTTGACAGGGTGTATTTGATGTTGCCGGCCGATGATCGTGCGCTGTTGTTATTGATCAATGATTTGCCCAATCAACAGCGTCGTCGGATCACTATCGTCCCGGTCAGTAAACCGGCATTGGGGATGAGTCAGAGTCTGCAAGCCGGTATAACGGCCAGTGAGGATGCCGCTGGCTGGCTGATAGGACTGGCTGATATGCCCTGGGTAACACCGCCGGTATTAATTGCATTGCAGCAGGCTATGGCAACCGGCGCTAAAATTGCTGCCCCTTATTATCAGGGGGGGCGCGGCCAGCCGGTTGGTTTTCATGCCGATTATAAAAAGGCTTTAACGGCGCTGCGTGGCGATAAAGGGGCAAGACAATTACTCAAAGCTGCTGCCGGGCAGATTGTGGCGATAGAAACTGAAGATGACGGTATTTTGCGCGATATTGACTCGCCGGCAGACTTAGCCGGTGCTTAGGCCGGCCGGGCCCAGTCACTGTTAAATTCCAGATAGCTGCGATCAAAGCCGGAAAAATCAATCAATCCCTCTAAATCCAGAATCTGAATATCACCGTTCTGATTTTCGACAAAACCCAGCTCGCGCAGTTGTTTAAATGTGCGGCTGACATGCACCGACGACAGACTCAGTGCATCGGCGATCAAGGTTTGATTCATCGGCAGGGTAAAAGCCAGACTGCGGATTGCCAGCCGGGTTTGGATTTCTACCAGAAAGTGCGCCAGGCGTTCGGCGGCATTGCGCCGGCCGATATTAATCACACGCTCGATCAGCATAGATTGCTCACGGGCCATGATTAAGAAAAACAGATCGGTGAGCCGCGGTGCCTGGTCAAAGATCTCTGTCAGCCGTTGCCGTGGAAATGGACAGGCAACAACATCGGTCAGCGTGCGGATTTCAGACAGGTTGCGACTGAAACTGATTTCCCGCAAACCGATGATCTGTCCGGGCAGAAAAATATCCAGAATTTGCCGCTGACCATCTGCCAGGGTTCGAATAGAACAAGCCCAGCCACTTCGCAGGGTAAAAAACTTGTTTGAATCACAGCCAACGGCGGCCATTTCCTGATCGGCATCATAAGATCGGGGATCTTGTTCCAAACGGCTCAACAATTGTTGTTCAGGCCCGGTCAGTTTTTCCGCAAAACGTTGAAACTGATGAACAATACAACTCGGTTCAGCCGCGTCCATAGTTTTTCCTTAAACACAAAAGTTTTCTGAGACTACACAGCGCTGTTTAAGGTCGTCAACATTTTTCGTGAAATGTATAAAAATGCATTAAAAAAGGCACGATCTGCTCACAGATCGTGCCTTTGAAACCTGTTTATGACAACAGGTCAGAAGGGTCTATACGGGAGGCCGGCGGCCAGTAATAAAGAAAATCAATGCCAGGACCAGACCTACAACAAACAAGATCCAGGCGATATTGGTAGCGGTGCCGGCGATACCACTCAAACCCAGAATACCGGCGACTAGTCCTACAATTAAAAATGTTAAAGCCCAGCTAAACATAACAATCCTTTTTTCTGGTTAAGGGAATTTCAAAGTAAGCAAATACTGGCAAGCCGTCTTTAACCTGCGTTAAGGCAGCCTCATCAGCCAGCCGTTAGCTTAGTCAGCAGGTCAGCCAGCGATTAAATTGCTGGTTATTTACATGCCAGCCATCTGCAGTCAGATCAGTAAGAGGCATGTTTAACGTTTAAAGGAGAAGTTTATGCATACCGAAAATGCTTTTTTTAAAATGCTGAGCCGTGTTTTGTTATTAACCTTTGTTATCGGCAGCCTTGGCATGGTCAGTGCCTGTGAAGATAAAGGTCCTGCCGAAAAAGCCGGCGAGCAAATTGATGAAACCATCGAAGAATCTGGTGATGCAATTGAAGAAGCGGCTGACGAAGCAGAGGAAGCCAGCGATTATTAATCGCTTTGTCACAATCATCTGTAACGCTGTTGCGGTTAGTACTATGATAGTGTTAACCGTAACACCCTCAAAAAGGAGATACGTTTATGGCAACACAAGCCAGTAATGAAGAATTACAAAAACAATTAAATGCTTTGCGTGACGATTTTGCAGGACTTACCAAAACCCTGAAAGACATGTCTTCGGCTTATGCCGAACAAGGTCAGGCGCGGGTTAAAGATGCTGCCGATAAAGTGCAGCAACAAGCCCGGGACTCTTATGGCCGGGTGCAAAGTGAAGTAGAAGCACATCCGATGTCGAGTCTGGCAATTGCCTTTGGCGTCGGTTTGGTTCTGGGTAAAATTCTGGATCGTTAATGATTGCCAAACTGCCAAAATGGAGTGGCTTATGAGTTTGCGCTCCCGTATTAAAATTAACAGCATCGCGATTGCCATCGCGGTGCTGTTTGCTTTGCTGGCGCTTGGTTTTGCCGGTATTGCCCTGTATCAGCACCTGGGTCTGTATTTTTTGCCTGATGTGGCAGCATTATTAACGGCAATGGTGTTTTTACTGCTAGCCCTGCTGGCCCTGTTGGCGGCAAAGTTATTTTCACTGCAGGATAAAAATAACCCGGTACCTGCCGGTGATTCGCTGCATAACAAACTGGCGATGGTAGAAGCGGCATTACAGCAGTCGATTGACCCGGCTATTCGCGACTGGATTGTCAAACATCCTAGTCGCAGTCTGACCTTGACGGTATTGGCCGGTGCACTGATCGGCAGTAATGCCGATGCGCGTAAGCTCGTCAAACAATTTTTGGATCGTCATCTGGGCAGCAATTAGCAGTTTAAGGCTGTTGCGGTAACTGCCCGGTTGTTAGAGTGTGCTGGTGAAAGTGCATATGGGGCGGCGACGATGGGTAAAAAACTGAATCGTAATGCAGCCAAGCTGCGTATGACCAATCTGCAGGAAGCCCGCCGGGAGCGTACTGCCCGTGCCGGTTTATTGCTGGAACGTTGGGGGCAGCAGGATCGGCAGCCGTTGAATATACCGGTTGCCGAATCAGAGCAAGACAGCAGTTTTATCGAAGATCAGATGACGGCTGAAGTCATCAACAGTCTTGCCGGTGATACCCGTGATATTGCCAGATTGCACTGGGCTTCAGGCTTATCGGCTGCTGAAATTGCCGAACAGCAAACACTGCCACGGGCGCAGGTGCGTCAGCACCTCGGCTTTGTGGTTGAGCAGGTCGCCAACAAAGTATTGATGTGAGGATTAAATGGACAGCAACAGTATTATTCAACTGGCCTCAGCGCTCAATAACCAGCAGATAGCCCAACAACAGCAAACCGCCGTACTGAAGCTGGCCAATGATCAACTGGCTGCTCAGGGGGAATTGATGATGAGCCTCTTGAGTACGGTGCCTGCAGCCACCGCCAGCAGTGGCAATATTATCAATACCAAAGTTTAAATTCCGTCTTCTGCTTGTCCCTTACTAACGCCTGTTAGTTTTTCCGCTGCCCGGCGGCTTTTCAGTGACCCGTTAAACACGTAAGCTGCGCTTTAATTAACTGCGTGGATGCTGGTCATGGAAAAAATCATCGTTATCGTCTATCTGATAATCGTATTGCTGGTTGGCTTGTGGGCCGGACGCGGTATGAAAGGCATGCAGGACTTTGCACTGGCTGGCAAATCGTTTGGCATGCTGGTGATTTTTGCAACCTTGTCGGCCTCGTTTATCGGTGGCGGTTTTTCGATGGGCAATGCTGAGAAAGTGTTTCTGGTCGGTGTCAGCAATATTGTTGCGCTATGGGGCTTCAGTATTAAAGAGATCCTGGTGGCCCGTTATATTGCACCCAAAATGAGCCGTTACCCGCAGGCGATTTCGGTCGGCGATATCATGGATGAGCATTATGGCCGGGGTGCCAGATTGTTCAGTGGTTTTTTTGCCATTGCTTTGTGTGCCGGTATTCTGGGCGCACAGGTTGGTGCCATGGGGTATGTGTTTAACCTGTTTTTGGGCGTTGATAAAGTCTGGGGCATTTTAATCGGCTGCGGCATCGTTATTGCCTATTCGACTATTGGCGGCATGCGTGCGGTAGTCTGGACCGATGTTATACAGTTCATTGTGTTGGCGGTGGGCATCCCGATGACACTCTATTTCGGTCTGCAATATGTTGGTGGCTGGCAAGTATTGACACAGCAAGTGCCAGCCAGTCATTTGAGTTTGCCGACGGAGCCGCTGGCAATGTTGGCGCTGTTATCCTTATTTTTGACATTTATGCTTGGCGAAACGCTGGTACCACCGTATTTACAGCGGTTACTGATCGGTAAGTCCAGTAAAGATGTAGCGCGCGGCTCGCTTCTCAGTGGTTTGTTTTCAATACCTTTTTTTGCGGTGACTGGTTTGATTGGGCTGGTGGCACTGGCAATGCAGCCGGGGCTGGATGCCAATCTCTCCATGCCTTATGTGATTCAGGAAGCGGTGCCGCCAGTATTACAGGGTATTGTTGCGGCGGCGATAGTGTCGATTATTATGTCTTCAGCGGACTCGTTTCTGAATTCTGCATCAATCGCTTTTAGTAACGACATTGTCGCGCCGTTGCGGGAAACGCCATTGTCGGCCAAAGCCGAATTACGATTGGCACAATGGGTGACACTGCTGGTCGGTATTTTATCGGTGATTTTTGCATTATCAATAGACAGCGTTATCGACATTCTGATTTACGCTTATAACTTCTGGGCGCCGACGGTATTAGTACCGCTGTGTATGGCTGTGCTTGGTTTTTATGTCAGTCAGCGGCGTTTTGTGGCGGGTGCCATGGCAGGGATCAGTGTGGCGATTATCTGGAATACGCTGCTCGGCGGGCCATTAAATGTTGATGGCTTAGTGTTAGGAACTGCAGCGAACTTGCTGGCATTTGTCGCAATTGACCGACAAGCGGCAAAAAAATACGCATTATCACGCTGATTTATTGTGGTGGGCTGTCCAGCCAGATCAAAGCATCAGTATTAAAACCGTTGGCTTTGGCCTCGGCAACAAAAGCCTGTTTTTGCGCATTGCTGATTTGTGGCTGACGGGCCAGCAACCATAAATAATCGCGATCCGGGCCGGCGACATAACTGACCTGATAGTCATCATCGAGATCAAAAACCACATAAGCGCCGTAAAAAGGCCCGAAAAACGATACTTTTAAATGGCCGGTGGTGCTGTCTTTTACAAAATAGGCTTTACCATTGGCAGTTTGCCACTGGTTTTTTTCGGCATCAAAACCACGATTTGTCACGTCAATACCGCCATCCTCACGCAACCGGTATTCTGCTGAGACCTCTGTCAAACCGCGCTCAAAGCGATGATCCAATCGGGCGATTTCATACCATTTGCCGGTGTAACGATTAACATCAAAATTATCAACGGCAGTAATGCCCTGCGGTGCGCTGGTGCAAGCGGCCAATAACAATAAAGCGATGCTCAGAAGTAATTTATGCATGGCATTCTCCTCAACCAGGCTGATTTGGCAAAGCCGATGCCGTAGTGGTTCCAAAAATAGTGATTTCTTTGCCGCGGCGTTAATGATACGTTTAGTTCAGCATATTGGCATAAGGCATTCATCAAATGCGACTGTTGAAAATTCTACTCTCCGTGCTGGTTTGCAGCCTATTAGCGGGTTGTGCTGCTTATAGTGTGATGAACAGTGATCGTTATTATGATGCTCGTAGCAATGTGCCGGCAGGGCATTATCCGCCGGCAGGTGAATGCCGGATATGGTACCGGGATTTGCCAGCGGGCCAGCAGCCACCACCCGGTAATTGTCAGGAATTACAATACCATGTGCCGCCGGATGCTGTTTTACTGCGTGGCTGACATTTTAATAACTCACAGATAAAAAAAGCCGGGCGGTGCCCGGCTCAAATCTAACACTCATGAAACAAACAGTTTCTTAGTTCATCATCGACTGAACTTTGTCACGCAATTCGGCATTGCTTTGCAGTGCCAGAGCGATGTTGCTATAGGTTTCAACATCCATGCCGGCATCCTGAACTACCTGAACCATTTTCTGACTGGCCTCCTGCTGCAGTTGCGCTGCTTGATCCGGATCTTCAGTATTTTCCAGTTTGCCTGAATATTCACCACGAATGTTTTCCAGATCATCCTGGACAGCAGCAAACTTTTTCAGATCGGCATCACTGAAATCAGTTGGTACATCCTGAGCTTGTGGAGCCGCGCCTTTATCAGGCGCCGCACGGTCATAACTGTCACCAGCATAAACAGCGGTGCCCAACCCCATTGCCATTAATAATGCCATTGCAGATGTTAATTTGGTTTTCATCGTTTTTTCTCCTCGTTGGATTAACACAATCGTAGTATTGCGAAAAGCATGCCAGGCCAGGTATAAAT
>CAMPHB010000032.1 GCA_946885755.1 uncultured Methylophaga sp.
ACCTTGCTGATGCTGGTGTCGGCGTTTGCCGGCCGCGATCATATTATGACGGCGTATCAGCACGCGATTGACCAGCGTTACCGTTTTTTCAGTTATGGCGATGCCATGTTTATTACCCGGAAAACCACATGACCCGGCTCGACAATATTCGTTTTGTGCTGGTGGGCACCACCCATCCCGGCAATATCGGCGCCTCGGCGCGCGCCATGAAAACCATGGGCCTGAGTAATCTGCATCTGGTGGCACCGAAAATTTATCCTAGTGCCGAGGCAACGGCCCGGGCATCGGGTGCCGATGATGTGTTGGCAAAAGCGGTGGTGCATGAAACGCTGGCCGATGCGCTGCAAGGCTGCCGCCATGTGTTTGGCATGAGCGCGCGGCTGCGGCATTTTGATATGCCGTTGATGAATCCGCGCGAAGCGGCCGAGAGCCTTGAAAATTACGATGATGATACCCAAATAGCAGTGGTATTCGGTCGTGAACATTCGGGGCTGTCTAATGAAGAAATTGATCAGTGTCATACGCTGGTCAATATTCCGGCTAATCCGGATTACAGTTCATTGAATCTGGCCGCAGCGGTGCAGGTGTTTGCCTACGAACTGCGGATGAGTTTCAAGCCGGTGGTCAATCCGGGGCGGATTGGCGAAAAACGTGAGCCGATTGGTGCTGAAGATATGTTCCATTTATATGAGCATTTCGAACGCAGCTTAGAGGCGATTGGTTTTCTGGACCCTGAGAATCCGCGTTATTTAATGCGCCGGATCCGCCGCCTGTTTAACCGCGCCGATCTGGATCGAAACGAAGTGCAGATATTGCATGGCATCTTGCGTGCTGCCGAAACCAAAGCGAGGAATGCAAAATGAGCGACGCCCAACAAGTCACCCGCTGGCAACGGTTCAAGGAAGATATTTACTGTGTCTTTGATCGTGATCCGGCTGCACGTAATGTGTTTGAAATCGTCACCACCTATCCCGGTGTACATGCGCTGACGCTGCATCGTTTTAGTCACTGGTTGTGGAAGAAAAACTGGCTGTGGCTGGCGCGGTTTTTATCAACGATTGGCCGCTGGTTAACTGGTATTGAAATTCATCCCGGTGCCAAAATCGGCCGGCGCTTTTTTATCGACCACGGGATGGGTGTGGTCATCGGCGAAACCGCTGAAATTGGCGACGATTGCACGCTTTATCATGGCGTGACGCTGGGCGGTACCTCATGGAAGGGCGGCAAACGCCATCCAACTTTAACCAATAATGTGGTGGTTGGCGCCGGTGCCAAAGTATTGGGGCCGATCACGGTTAATGAAGGGGCGCGGATTGGCTCCAATGCTGTGGTGGTTAAAGATGTCGCGCCTAATGAAACGGTAGTCGGTGTGCCGGGCCGTGTGGTACGCGCCCAGAAATCGCCTGATGAAAAAGCTCGTGAAAAACTGGCGCAGTCAGTGGGGTTTGATGCCTACGGCACCTCAAGTCAAAACCCGGATCCGGTTGCTTTAGCGATTCATGGCCTGATTGAACATATTCAGATGACCGACAAGCGGGTAGAGCAGTTGTGCCAGACGATTCACCAGTTGGGCGGCCAAATCCCGGACATCAATATGCCGGAGTTGGATGGCTGCGAACTGGATAAAGATAACAACCCGGATAAAGTTGACTAAAATAGTCGGGTATGGAACACTTTGCGCTATCAATTTAAGCGGAAATTTTCATGCGTCTCACGACAAAAGGTCGTTATGCCGTCACAGCGATGCTCGATCTAAGCCTGAATTATGGGGCTGGTGCGATCACACTGGCTGATATTTCCGAACGGCAGGGCATTTCACTGTCGTATCTTGAACAATTATTCGCTCGTCTGCGTAAACAGGGATTGGTCAGCAGTTCTCGCGGGCCGGGCGGTGGCTACCGCTTAAGTCGCGGCGCCGAAAATATCACCGTGATGGATGTGATTTCCGCGGTGGACGAAAAAGTCGACAGTACGCAATGTCATGGCAAACATAACTGTCACGCCGATGAGCAATGTGTCAGCCATGAATTGTGGGAAAGCCTCAGCGATCAAATCCGCATGTATCTGGACGGTATCAGCCTGCATCAGGTAGTCAGCGATTATCAGCGTAGCCGCAGCGGCGAAAAAGTTATCAAGTTCGACATCCGCTAGTTATGGCCTTTTCTTATTTGGATCATAACGCTGGCACGGCGCTGGCACCGGGCGTATTGGATGTCATGCTGCCGTATCTGAAACAGCAGCAAGGCAACCCATCCAGCAGTCACCGATTTGGCCGATTTGGCCATGCCGCAATAGATAAAGCCCGTGCCCAGGTTGCCAAACTGGTCAATGTTGAGATTGATCAAGTCTGGTTCAGCAGCGGTGGCACCGAATCTAATAATCAGGCGCTGATGGGTGTTGCTGAACAATTTAAAAATGGCCGGGTATTGGTCAGCAGCATTGAACATCCGGCTGTTTTGGAGCCAGCAAAACGTCTCAGACAATTTGGCTTTGAAGTGCTGGAAATTCCGGCCAACGCCAGTGGCCAGATAACCCCGGAAGCTTTGTTGCCATTGCTGACCGACGATACCCGCCTGGTGTCGGTAATGTGGGCCAATAATGAAACTGGCGTTATTCAGGATATTGCCAGCTTATCGGCATTAACCCGAGCCAAAAATATTCCGTTTCATACCGATGCGGTACAGGTTGCTGGTAAGTTGGCGGTCGATTTTCAGGCTGCCGGGGTGCAAATGCTCAGTCTGTCGGCGCACAAGTTTGGTGGCCCCAAAGGCATTGGCGCACTGATCGTTGATAAAAAGCTCGACTGGCCGGCCTTTGTGCTGGGTGGTGGTCAGGAAAACGACAAACGCAGCGGTACTGAAAACGTCGCAGCGATTGCCGGTTTTGGTGCCGCAGCAGAATATGCACAGCAGCATTTAGATGACTATCAGAAGCATTGCCTGCAACTGCGTGATGCGCTGGAAGCTGCGTTGAAATCGATGCCCGGCGTCACCATCTTTGCAGAGAACAGTGAGCGTTTGCCGAACACGGTGTTTTTTGCATTGCAGGGGTTTGATTCAGACACTTTATTAATGGCACTGGATCGGCAGGGTTTTTCGGTTTCCAGCGGCTCTGCCTGTGGTACCGGCCGGCAGATCCCCAGCCATGTGCTCACGGCGATGGGGATTGATGCAGCAACGGCGCTGGGCGCAGTGCGGGTCAGCGTCAGCATGGACAATACGCTCGAACAAATACAGCAACTGGCAGTCGTATTAAATAAAGAAGCCAGTCGCTTTAACCATTTGATGAACAGGTAAAAATTATGACAATTACCCTTACAGAATCTGCCGTAAAACGGGTGCGTGACATGGTTAGCAAACGCGCTGGCGGTGTCGGTTTGCGGATCGGTGTCGTCAAAAGTGGTTGCTCGGGCTACAGCTACGCGCTGGATTACGCCGATGATGTGGCTGCCAATGATGCGATTATAGAGCAAGACGATGTCAAAGTGGTGGTGGATAAAGACAGCCTGCCGCTGCTGGAAGGGATGGAACTGGACTTTGTTAAAGAAGGCCTTAACCAGAGCTTTAAATTCCGTAATCCCAATGTCACCTCAGAGTGCGGTTGCGGTGAAAGCTTCAGCGTGACTAAATAATCTGTCTGTTTAAGAATCGAACCTGCCCGCTGCTGCGGGCAGTTTTGTTTTAAAGCCCTTACAATAGCCGCATGAATCAGCACGATAATCTCGATTTTGATGCCGCCCATATCTGGCATCCCTACAGCAGCGTCACCCAGCCACCGCTTTTACATGAAGTGGTGTCGGCAGATGGCGTATATCTGACCCTCAATGACGGCCGCAGGATCATTGATGGCATGTCATCGTGGTGGTCGGCGATTCACGGTTATAACCACCCGCGACTGAATCAGGCGGCTAAAGATCAGATCGATAAAATGGCGCATGTCATGTTCGGTGGCTTGACCCATGATCCGGCGGTCAGTCTGGCGCGGCGCTTAATCGATTTGACCGATGAATCGTTGCAATATGTGTTTCTGGCCGATTCCGGCTCTATTTCAGTGGAAGTCGCCATCAAAATGGCGCTGCAGTACTGGTTCGCTCAGGGGCATACCGATAAACATACCTTGCTGACGGTGCGTAGTGGTTATCACGGCGATACTTTTGGCGCGATGGCGGTGTGTGATCCGGTTAACGGCATGCACAGTCAGTTTGCCGGGGTATTACCGAAACATATTTTTGCCCCGGCGCCGACCTGTCGGGATGATGACGACTGGCAGGACAGCGATATTGCCGAGGTTCGGCATTTGATCGAAATGCAGCATCAGCAGATCGCTGCCGTGATCATTGAGCCTCTGGTGCAAGGCGCCGGTGGTATGCGCTTTTATTGCCCGCGTTATCTGCGTGAGTTACGCAAATTGTGTGATGACTACGGCTTGTTACTGATTTTTGATGAGATCGCGACCGGCTTTGGCCGCACCGGTACTTTGTTTGCCTATGAAGCCGCTGGCATCGTGCCGGATATTTTGTGTCTGGGTAAGGCGCTGACCGGTGGCTATATGACACTGGCGGCCACCTTATGTAATCAGCAGGTTGCCAAAGGCATTTCGGCAGACGGGCAGGGCATATTGATGCACGGGCCAACGTTTATGGGCAATCCATTAGCCTGCCGGGTGGCCTGTGAAAGTATTGATGTACTGCTGGCATCAAATTGGCAGCAATCGGTTAAATCGATAGAAAACCAGTTATCTAAGCAATTGACGCCGCTAGCCGATCACCATTTAGTCAAAGATGTGCGTGTCAAAGGCGCAATCGGTGTTGTCGAACTCAATATCGCGCTGGATCAGCATATGGGGTGGTTGCCAAAGTTTATTGTCGATCAGGGTGTCTGGATCCGGCCATTTCGTCATATGATTTACATCATGCCGCCATATATTATTAAAGAGGCTGAGCTTGAGACCTTAACGCAGGCGATTGGCAAGATGGTTGATGCAATTGCCAATGCTGAACAGGGAAAATCCTGAGTCGCATCGGGTAATTGCCTGATGGTGCAAAAATTTGATCGGCCTAATATGAAGCCACGTTATCAATAAACGGTAGCGTTTTTTCTTAAAACGATTAGAGGATTGCGTCATGTGGACTAAACCAGAATATTCAGATATGCGTTTTGGCTTTGAAGTAACTATGTACATCTGCAACCGTTAATACGGTTTTGATGTCATAAAAGCCTCTGGAGTGAAAGCTCCGGGGGCTTTTTTATTGGTGCAGACTATTAATCGGATTAAACGATTAGTTTAATAGGATTAAGTTGTTTGACCATTTATAGGGCTGGCACTAGAATGCATGGTGTCGTATCTGACAATCAACTAAGGGAGTTTCACATGTCAACTTTAATCAATTCAACGATTAAACCGTTCAAAGCGACCGCTTATCACAATGGCGAATTCGTACCTGTCAGCGATGCCGATCTGAAAGGTAAGTGGTCTGTAGTCTTTTTCTACCCAGCTGACTTCACCTTTGTTTGCCCGACTGAACTGGGTGACCTGGCTGATTACTACGATCAATTGCAAGAAATGGGTGTAGAAGTTTACTCAGTATCAACTGATACCCACTTCACCCACAAAGCATGGCATGACGCTTCTGAAACCATTAAGAAGATCAAATTCCCAATGATCGGTGATCCTACCGGTGCAATCAGCCGTAACTTCGAAGTAATGATTGAAGAAGATGGTCTGGCACTGCGTGGTACGTTTGTCATGGATCCAGAAGGTGTTATCAAAGTATCTGAAGTACACGATCTGGGCATTGGCCGTAGTGCTAAAGAACTGGTTCGTAAAATCCAGGCAGCACAATATGTTGCTTCACACGATGGTGAAGTTTGCCCTGCCTCTTGGCAGCCAGGTGAAGAGACACTGTCTCCTTCACTGGACTTGGTTGGCAAAATCTAAAAAAACGGCTTTTCAGTCGACTGGTCCGGGCGTTACGCCCGGACTTTTTACCTAACGGAATATTTTTACAGGCAGGTGCCTTATGTTGGATGCAAATATCGCAGCGCAGTTAAAAACTTATCTGCAAAACTTACAGCGACCCGTGCAAATCGTCGCGTCAATTAATGACACCAAAAAAGCCGCTGAAATGCGCGAGCTGTTGGTGGAAATTGCTGACATGTCAGATAAAGTCACGCTGGATGACAGCGATAACAATGCCCGGCAGCCGTCTTTTCGCATCAAGCAGCCGGATGGCCATGAGCAAATTCGTTTTGCCGGGATTCCCATGGGCCATGAATTCACTTCGCTGGTCTTGGCGCTGTTGCATGTCGGCGGTCATCCGCTGAAAACCGAGCCTGAAGTTATTGAACAAATTAAAAATCTCGATGGTGAATTCCATTTTGAGACCTATATTTCGCTGTCATGCCAGAACTGTCCGGAAGTGGTGCAGGCGCTGAACCTGATGGCGGTGATTAATCCAAAAATCAGCCACACCATGATCGATGGTGCGCTGTTTCAGGATGAAGTCAACGAACGGCAAATCATGGCCGTGCCAACGGTTTTCCTCAATGGCAAACAGTTTGGTCAGGGCCGTACCAGCCTGGCAGAAATTATTGGCAAACTGGATACCGGTGCCATTAAACGTGAAGCTGAGAAAATTAGTCAGAAAGATCCGTTTGATGTATTAATTGTCGGTGGTGGACCTGCTGGTGCGTCGGCTTCGATTTACGCCGCGCGTAAGGGTATTCGTACCGGTATCGTTGCCGAGCGCTTTGGCGGTCAGGTGATGGATACCATGGCGATTGAAAACTTTATTTCGGTCAAAGAAACCGAAGGGCCGAAACTGGTTGCCGCTTTGGAAGAACACGTCAAAGAATATGAAGTTGACGTGATGAATCTGCAACGTGCCAGCAAACTGCGTAAGCAAGATAAGATGGTAGAAGTTGAATTAGAAAGCGGCGCTAAGTTGTTGAGTAAAGCCGTTATTCTGGCAACCGGTGCCCGCTGGCGTGAACTGGGTGTACCCGGTGAAGCCGAGTACCGTGGTCATGGTGTGGCCTATTGCCCACACTGCGATGGTCCGTTATTTAAGGGCAAACATGTTGCTGTTATCGGTGGTGGTAACTCCGGTGTCGAAGCGGCGATTGATTTGGCCGGTATCGTCGGTCATGTGACGCTGATTGAATATGCTGATCAGCTGAAAGCCGATGCGGTGTTGCAGAAAAAACTGCATAGTCTGGATAACGTCACTATCATTATCGGTGCGCAGACTACTGAAATTACCGGTGCTGACAATAAGGTTAAAGGTCTGAACTATAAAGATCGGGCGACCGAAGAAAGTCATCATCTGGAAGTGGCCGGTGTCTTTGTACAAATCGGTTTGTTACCCAATACCGACTTTTTGAAAGACACACTCAACCTCAGCAAATATGGTGAGATTGAGATCGATGCACATGGTGCGACATCCATGCCGGGTGTATTTGCGGCAGGCGATGTGACCACCATTCCGTACAAACAGATCATTATTGCCATGGGTGAAGGTTCACGGGCGGCGTTAGGTGCTTTTGATTACCTGATCCGTAATGACTTTAATGAAAAGGATAAAGCGGCTTAATCAAGCCGTCCGGGCTTATTCCGCCTCGTCAATTAAATCGCGCAGGTTTAATAGCTTCATGCGAATGGCGAGGCGGGTAAGTTCAATATCTGAGCTGACATCCAGTTTACGTTTGATAATGTAATGTGAATTGGACACTGTCTTTGGGCTGATATTGAGAATATCGGCGATTTCCTGATTGTTTTTGGCTTCCAGCAGCAAACGCAAAATCTCAAATTCCCGCACCGTTAAATCATCGAGCCGGGTTTGTTCATGACCCAGCTTTTCTAATGCCAATGCCTGAGCAATATCCGGGCTTAAACTCAGTTTATTTTCCATGACTTCAAAAATGCCGCGAATTAACAGCGACGGATCACTGCTTTTGGTGATGTAACCCAGCGCACCGGCACGCGTTGCCTGTAAGGCAAAGCTCGGATTCTGATGCATGGAAAACACCAGAATTTTTGCCTGTGAATCATATTGGCGGATCCGTGAAATCGCTTCCAGACCACTCTGGCCGGGCATTGAGATATCCATCACTACCACATCAGGCTGGCTGGCTTTGTATTGCATATAAGCTTCATGGCCGTCTTTGGCATCGGCAACCACTTCCAGATTGGGCTGTTTCTGCAACAGCGCCCGGTAGCCTTCACGGACGATAGCGTGATCGTCCACCAGTAATACTCTGATATTTGCCATTAAGCAGACTCCTGTGGGCGGTTAATGGGCAGCGTAATCGTCATTTTCAGGCCGCCGCCATCATTGGCAGTGATATTTGTCTGTCCACCGAGTGCACGTGTCCGTTCGTGGATCCCCAGTAAGCCCATACCAAGAGATTGCTGAATATTGTCATTGTCCGCCAAGCCGTTATCTGTAATTAACAGCGTTAAAGTGCCTTTATCAGGGTAATACAGCTTAATCGTCGCCTGACTGGCGTGGGCATGTTTGGCGATATTGGTCAGCGCTTCCTGAACAATACGATAAATATTGACGGGCAGTGGTTCGGGCAAATTGGCTAACGGCGCATCAATCTTTAATTCAAAATGGGTCTGATGACCGCTGCGCTGATGCCAGCTTTTGACCAGTTTTTGCAAGCTTTTTTCGATGCCGATTTCATCGACATCTGCCGGTCTCAGCCTGGTCAGCAAATTACGTAACGCCACCATCATATGCTCGGTAATATGGCTGATATTATCGAGTTCGGGCTGGATTTGCGGATAATCCTGACGCGCCGACTGACTGATACTGGTGGTCATTGCATTGATACCCGCCAGACACTGACCAAATTCATCATGTAATTCGCGGGCGATATAGCGATGTTCTTCTTCCTGAACATTCATCAGTTTTAAGGCCAGCCGCTGATTCTCGGCGAGCACTTGCTGCTGACTGTCAGCCAGCGCATTGATGGCCTGAGATGTCCGCCGCCACTCGGTAATATCAAACGCCGGCAATCGTGTATCGAGCTGACCATCACGCATTTTTTCCAGGCCGCTGACAATCATTTGTGCCGGTCTTAATAAACGGTTAATGGTGAGATAGACCAGCAGACAAACCGCCAGAATACTCACCGATAAAATACCGATCACCGCTTGCAGATTGTGCCAGGCACGCGACGTTTCCACCTGCCGGTTGAGTGATACCAGAATGGTGCCGTAGGTAATCGAGTTAAAGAAAAACCGCCGGCTGGCTTCATAATCAGGCTGAAAAAGATGGTCGTACAAAGTACCAAACCAGCGTGGCCAGGTACGATCAGCTTCATTGACTTCACTGCATAAGCTGCGGCGGCGGCTTTCGGTGCGTGACAGAAATTGTACGCAGGAACCCGGCAGACCACTTATGTCGCCCCATAAGCCGGCATTCGGAAATGGCGTACGGTAATCGTAGCGCGAAAAATTACGCAACAACTCTTCGGTCATATGTTGATTGATACGTTTGGCAGTGGCGTCAGCTTGCATGATGGATTGCTGATTTGTCTGATATAAAACGTAAGCCGCACTCATCAAAACAC
>CAMPHB010000033.1 GCA_946885755.1 uncultured Methylophaga sp.
TTAAATATAAACAAAAAGCTTGATTTTTTTGGCAAGCAATTTCACAATTAGCCCAAGATTTAAGAAAAGCGGAAACTGAAAATGCGTTATCTGCTGTTGGCATTGATGATGTTTGGGCTGACGCTGCCGGCTTATTCGGCAACGGTAGAACAGATCCGCGTGTCTCAAAATGACAATATGACCCGCCTGGTGCTGGATTTGGACCAAGCGGTCAGCTACAAAACCTTCACCCTGGAAAACCCGCACCGGCTGGTCATTGACATCAGCGGCGGCAACACCAACAAAAAACTCAAACTGCCGGCACTTGATAACACACCGGTTAAAAATATCCGCCAGGGGCAACTGAATCAGAATACGCTGCGACTGGTGCTGGATTTACACCGTCAGCAGCAGTTTGATATCCGTAAGCTCGGTCCCAGCGGAGATTATCCGAACCGGCTGGTGATTGATTTAGCTGGCAATAAAACCCAGCTGGCAGACGCTGAAAAAGCGGATGAATCGGCCAGCAAACCAACCCCGTCACCAGCAGAAACCAAAGTCGAAAACGCGCCGATACCGGTTGCTGCCCAAACAGTGAAAAGCGCGCCGGTATTACCGCGCCGCGATATTGTTATTGCCATTGATCCTGGTCACGGTGGTCAGGACCCGGGCGCAATTGGCCCCAGAGGTACCCGCGAAAAAGATGTGGTGCTGCAAATCTCTAAACGGCTTGCGACACTGGTTAACAATGAACCGGGCATGCGGGCGTTTATGACCCGCGATAAAGATGTGTTTCTGACCTTGCGGCAACGCATCCAGCGCGCCAAACAAAATGGCGCCGATATGTTTATTTCCATTCACGCTGACGCCTTTACCAATCGCAATGCCCGTGGCTCGTCGGTTTATGTACTGTCGGATCGCGGCGCCAGTAGTGAAGCGGCGCAGATTCTGGCAGATCGTGAAAATGCCGCTGACCTGGCCGGTGGTATCAGTCTTGAAGACAAAGATGATTTGTTGGCTTCGGTACTACTCGATTTATCGCAAACAGCCAGCCTGCAAGCCAGTCTGGAAGTCGGCAACACTGTTCTCAGCGGTCTGAAACGGGTCGGTAAAGTGCACAAAAAACAAGTCGAATCTGCCGGGTTTGTGGTGTTGAAATCACCGGATATTCCTTCGATTCTGGTGGAAACAGCATTTATCTCCAACCCTACTGAAGAGCAAAACCTGCAAAACGCCAATCATCAATACAAACTGGCGGCAGCGATGATGAACGGTATTCGTACCTATTTTCAGCGTAACCCGATTACCCAACAAGTCAGGCCGCAGCAGCATATTGTCAGCAGTGGCGATACCCTGAGTGGTATTGCCCAGCGGTATCAGGTGCAAATGGCTGAACTCAAATCCAGCAATAATCTGCAAGGCAGTGCGCTGCGTATTGGCGAAGTATTACGCATTCCTTAAATCGTCATTAGCCTGACTACTGCTAAACTAGGTTGATGTCTCAAGCCAAACGCATCCATGCCCTGCCCCTGCAGCTGGCCAATCAAATAGCCGCCGGAGAAGTCATTGAGCGGCCGGCATCGGTGGTCAAAGAATTAGTCGAAAACAGCCTGGATGCCGGCGCGTCACAGATCACCATTCGTATTGACGGGGCGGGCAGTCAGCTTATCAGTGTCCGCGATAATGGCAGTGGCATTCATCCCGAAGATTTACCCCTGGCACTGAGCCGACATGCCACCAGTAAACTCTCCAGCAGTGATGAATTGAGCCATATTGCCAGTCTGGGTTTTCGCGGTGAAGCGCTGCCCAGTATTGCCTCGGTTGCCAATTTAACTCTGATTTCCCGTCAGGCTGATAGCGATTGTGGCTGGCAGATTAAAGGGAATCAAACAACACTGTCACCGGTTGCCCATCCGGTTGGCACCACGGTTGAAGTGCGTGATTTGTTTTTTAATTTGCCGGCCCGGCGGCGTTTTTTACGCAGTGCCCGCACCGAACAGCAGCATATTCTGACCACCTTGCAGCGGCTGGCATTAAGCCGTTTTGAACTGGGCCTTGATTGCCAGCTCAACGGTCAGCAAAAACTGGCTTTGCCTGTTGCCGAAACCGACAAAGCCCAGCAACAGCGTATTGCCAAACTCTGCGGCAGCCGCTTTGCCAATGCGGCCATTCTTATAGATAAACAGCTTGATTTTATGCGGCTCAGCGGCTGGCTGGCCCCGGCGGATGCCCATCGGCCGCATAATGATATTCAGCATTTTTTTATTAATGGCCGGGTGATCCGCGACCGGCTTATCAGCCATGCCGTGCGTCAGGCGTTTGCTAATAATCTGCCAGCTGGCCGGCATCCGGCCTATGTTTTATATCTGCAAGTACCGCTGGATCGGGTGGATGTTAACGTGCATCCGACTAAACATGAGGTGCGGTTTCGTGAAGCACGACTAATCCACGGGCTGATTACCCGTGCCGTGCAGGACAGTCTGAAATCTGAAACCTTGACTGCCTTAGCGCCGGCAAAACCAGTCAAAATCCAGACATCCGACATTGCCGAATCTGCCGGTACTTATCAGTCGCAGCCGCTTATCAGCCCGACTCGGGACCAAACAACAGCGGCGTTGCAGGTCCTGGCCGGCCACTATGGCCTGATTGAGCACAATCAACAACACTGGCTGCTGGATCTCAGTGAAGCCTATCAACAAATCCGCCAAAAGCAGCTGCAACAGGCGTTTGCCAACAACACGGTCACCGGCCGGCCGGTGCTGGTACCGATTGATTTTCCGGCCAGTGCAACACAAAAGCAGGCTGTTAACGAGTACGTCGATTTGCTAGCCACCTGTGGTTTGCAATTGTTACCAACCGCCCAGGGCATTCAGATCCGCCAGTTTCCGGCTTTGCTTAATGCAGTGGCGCTGCGCGATTTACTGGACGGCGTTTTAGCAACGATAAGCTCAGAAACCGTAGATAAAAACGCGCTGCAACAAACACTGACCGATTTATTGCCGGTACAAACCGCATTCAGTCATAAAGAGGCAGAAGATCTGCTCAGACAATTGCAGGATATTCACTGGCAAACAGCCGATTGGGCCCGACAACTTGATAAATCGGTGCTGGCTGACTTATTCTCGACGCAGACCCATCACAACCCGAGGCGTTAAAATGGCTCAGTTTGCCCGATCCGGTTCCGCATGGCTGGCAGCGTTGCTGGCGGTCGCGATCTTACTTATGTTCGGTTATTTATTATTTACCGACAGTAAAAGTCTCTCCAAACAGGAAGTTGTTGATCCGCCCATTGAACTGGCCGAGCCGGTACTGCCGCTGGAAACGATTGAAGTAGATGATAATCTGCCGGATCAGCAAGAAATCCGCGAAAACGAAGCCAGCGCGTTTGTCGATAATCTGGCCCCAGAACAGCAGCAAGCCATTACCATCAATGAAAATGAAGATCAGTTTGTCCGTCCGGACAGCATCATCGCCCTGCCCAAACTCGAAGAACGGGTGACCTCGCTGGAAAAGCTGATGGCCGATGACAGTCTTAATGACGATACGCCGCTGACTCTTAACTACACTGAAGTAACCCGCGAAACCACCTCGATCAGCGAGATTGGTAAACGTGAAGAAGACCATATTGCACCGATCACCATCGTCACCGAATCCGGCAAAGAAATCACCGCACCGCTGACCGAGTTGCTGAAACGTGATGATATTGACCAGCCCGTCACCGAAATCCGCCGTGAACAAAAACAGCGGCAGTTGACTGCCGGTGAGTTGGCAGATGCCGGCATTGATAAAGATCAGGAAATGCGCGTCACCATTAATCGCGGCGTTCAGGAACTGGCGATCAAAGATATTCTTGGTGACGAGATGGTGACGGATAACAGCCTGCTGTATTTGCATCGGGTTACTGAGGCTGACAGACAAGGGCTTTGGGGCATTATTCAGGCAGGTCTCATCGATAAATACCGCCGCGGCATGCAAATTGATGGGATTGGCCGGCAATCGACCGTCAGTGTCACTATTCCCGCCGATGCCGATGAGCCGCTGCCCGATGGTTTCAGTTCGTTTCTCGGCAAAATTCTCGATGGCAAGGTGAATACCAGCTACGTGTATAACTTTAAAACCAGTAGTATGGGCCGCGATCCCAACCTGATTTATCCGGGGCAGCAACTGATTTTGATCCGTTTCAGTCCGGATGAACTGCGTGACATCTACATGTATTTTGCAGAGCGGCGCGGGGATAGAGTCAAAACCTTCGCTATTGGCGACTGATGTGGCTGGAACTGGCGATGATTGGCATTGTGCTGCTCATCATCGCCATCGCCTGGCTGACACCGCTTGATTAAGCGATGATTTCCTCTGTCTGCTGCGCCTGCCGGAACCGGCCATAACGCAGCATGACACTTGGCAGTACCAGCAAATTCAGAATCGTTGACGACACCAGACCGCCGATAATAATCGCCGCCATCGGCCCCATGATTTCGCGGCCCGGACTATCGGCATTCAGTGCAATCGGCAACATCGCCAGCGCTGTCACCAGTGCCGTAATAAGGATCGATGGTAGCCGCTCCTGTGCACCACGAATCGCCGTCTGCATATTCCAAGGCTCACCTTTGGTTTCCACCAGATAATGATAATGCGACACCAGCATGATCGAGTTACGCAGGGTAATACCAAACAATGTAACAAACCCTACTAAAGAGCCAATCGACAACACGCCGGTGGTCACCAGCACCGCAATCACACCGCCCACCAGTGAAAACGGCAGGTTCACCAATACCAACAACATATTCGGCAAACTGCGCAGCGCCATATAAAGCAGCAGCAACACGGCAATG
Organism: uncultured Methylophaga sp.; assembly: GCA_946885755.1. The sequence goes on from CAMPHB010000033.1 coordinate 4,812, forward strand.
CCGGCCAGACTGGAATGGACGATCAAATCTTCACGCGATTGCGCCTGCGCCACCGCGGCACCGGTAAATTCAGGATAAACATCGGCCGTAAAATCGACTTCGTCGTGCACCCGTTCACTTAGCTCGGCAAAAAACGAATTCAAATCACGACCGGCGACACTACAGGTCACGGTCTGCAAACGCTGCCCACCCTGATGGAGAATGGCGTGACGGCCGGCGATTTGATTGAGTTCCACCACATCGCCCATCTGAATCATAATGCCATCGGCGCTGCGCAGCGGCAGCTCGAGGATCTGCCGGGGCTGTTTGCGTAAATCTTCCGGTAACACTACCACCACATCAAATAAACGATTGCCTTCATGGATACGGCCGATATGCGCACCATCATAGGCGGTGTGCAGCGTGTTCATGACTTCCGCCGGACTTAAGCCCCAAAACGCCAGTTCATCGAGTTTCAAACGCAACTGAATTTGTGGTTCACCGGCTGGCGCGCGGATCTGAATATCCGCCGCACCATCAATTTCAGCCATGACCGCCGCTACCTGCTTGGCTTTTTGATCCAGCTCGTCGAGATCTTTACCGAAGATATTCACCACCACCGGCGAGGTATAACCAGAAATCGTTTCATCAATCCGCTCGACCAGAAAGGTATTAACCTCAGAGGCCATGCCCGGAAACGCTTCCAGAATCTCACGGATTTCATCGAGGATCGCCTGTTGCTCGGGGCCACTTAAACCCGGCTCCAAATCAACTTCATATTCACTGTAATGGGTGCCAAAGGTATCGGCACCCCGTTCTGCCCGGCCAGCCCACTGTGATGTCGCTCTGACACCGGGAATCTCGGCGACCCGCTTCTCGATGAGGCCACCGGCGCGCAGTGATTCTTCAATCGAGGTACCGGGAATACTGGCAGTGTGAATAATATAGTGACCTTCCCGCAGTTCCGGTAAAAAGCCGCCGCCCAGAAACGGCAAAGTGGCGATACCACTCATACAGAATATCAACACACCAAAGATAGTCAGCTTCGGATAACTGCTGACCCGCCGCAGCAAACGGCCATAAACCGGTGTCATTTTGCGAATCAGCGGCGGCTCGCGGGTTTCGCGATTCATTTGTTTGCTGAGCAGCACATGACATAAGGCCGGGGTTACCGTCAGCGCCACCAGCAATGAGGCAAAAATTGCCAGAATATAAGCGTCACCCAGCGGCTCAAACATCCGCCCGGCGACACCGCTCAAGGTCAGCAGCGGCACAAATACCAGCATCACGATAAAACTGGCATACACCACTGAGCTGCGTACTTCCATGGAGGCTTCATAAACCACCTGCATGGTCGGTCTGGGCACTTCAAGTGCGGCATTTTCGCGTAATCGGCGAAAGATATTCTCGGTATCAATAATGGCGTCATCGACGACTTCACCAAGGGCAATGGCCAGACCGCCCAACACCATAATATTGATGTTAATACCCATTTCCAGCAGCACAATCATGGCCGCAAACAGTGACAGCGGAATCGCCGTAATCGAAATCAGCGCGGTGCGCAGGTTAAACAAAAATAAAAACAACACCAGCAGCACCAGTCCGCCACCCACCAGCAAATGATGCTGAATGTTATCCAGAGAGCTTTGAATATAGTTAGCCGGGCGGAATAAATCGTCATGCAGTTTGATGCCATCGGCGGCAAAGCCGTCTTTAAACTCATTGAGCGCCGCCTCGATGCCCTCAGTCACGGCCAGTGTATTGGCCTGATACTGACCGATAACCATAATAACAATGCCGGCTTCACCACTAATCGCCGCGCCGCCAATTGCCGGTGCCGGCCCTGAAACAATATTGGCCACATCACCGAGCAAAATCAGATCATCACCCTGCTTGCGCACCACGACTTTGGCCATATCTTCTGGTGTCATCGGCTGGCCGGAGACTGTCAGCATCATCCGCTGGTTGTGGTTTTCGACATAACCGGTCCCACGCAAACCGGTTGCGCCCTGCGTGACGCGGGTAATGTCATTGATGGTCAGGTCGTAGCGTTTTAATGCTTTTGGATCGACCTGAATCTGCAGTTGTTTTTCCTGACCGCCAAAGGTGTTGATATCGGCGACACCGGGTACGGTCAGCAAACGCGGTGACAAGGTGTAATCCACCAGTGCCCGCAGTTCCATCAAATCATTGGTGTCACTGGTCAGACCAATGGTCATGATGGTGCCTGATGACGATTCCAGCGGCACCATTAGTGGTGTAATACCGGTGGGCATCGCCTGTTGCACACTGCTCAGCCGCTCGGCTACTAATTGCCGGTTAATAAAGGTATCGGAGCTGTCTTTAAAGGTGATGATTACCACCGACAAACCGGGCGTCGAAGCCGAACGGACAAACTCCACATCCGGCAAGCCGCCCAGGCCGTTTTCCAGCGGCTGGGTGACCAGAATTTCCACCTGCTCGGCGGTCAGTCCTTGTGATTCGGTCTGAATAATGACTTGTTTGGGCGCGAATTCCGGAAAAATATCCAGACTGGCATTAGCCAGTTTGTAGGCACCATAACCCAGCATCAGTAATGCCAGCGCCAATACCACACCGCGAAAACGAACCGAAAAGGCAACCAGTTTGGAAAGCATGATCGCCTCCTGCTAAATCAATGTCGAAAGTGGATAAAAAGATTGCTGCGCTTTAGTCGTCATCATCTTCTTCCACGATCTGCCATTTAAATTCTTCAGAAAGCAGTGTTTGTGCACCGTCCACTACCAGTATGTCGTTCGGTTTGATAAGACCTTGCTCATCAAACAAACCTTCGGCTGCCGGCAAGTTGTTTTTTAGCGACACCCGCTGATATTTGCCTTCACCAATTTCGGTATAGGCCCAGGGCTGACCGGCATACCAGACAATGGCATTGTCCGGGATCATCACACCATAAAGCGGCTGCTGGCTTTCCGGTACCCAGGCATCCAGCCGCATACCCGCCCGCAACCGGCCGGTTTCGATACGAAAATAATGCGTTTCACCCTGCAGACTACTATCGACACTGATAGCCGGCGCCACGTAGTAAGCTTTGCGCGCCTGCTGCCGGTTGCCCTCCGGCGCAACACGAATAATATTGACATCGGGCTGTAATGGCTGGCCGACGGGCATCGTGACCAGCAATAAACTATCTGAGCGTTCGATCAAGCGTTTGAAATCTACGTTATCCGGATTAAAAATCCAGTCGGCCATCGTCGCATCCCATTGCTGACGAATGGTGCGTTGCAGATTTTCGAGTTGCACTTGCGCCTGATTCAATGCCGCCCGCGATTCCTGCCAGACGGCTTCAGCCGCTAACACTTCTTTATTGGCAATACTACCGGTGGCTTTGGCCAGTTTTTGCAGGCGGTCTAACGCCTGCCGGCTGGACTGTTCACGAACCTTGGCAAAATTGACCGCAGCCCGCATTTGCCGCAGTTCAGCACGCTGATTCAGCATTGGCTGAATGCTGACTACCGTCGCACGGGCGCGGTTCTCGGGATAAAAACTGCTTTCATCCACCACCAGTGTTTCGATACCTGCAAGTTGCTGCGCGGTGTCATCCAGCAACACCGTCATCGGCATCACTGCTTCGACAGCCTCATCGTCGTCATCTTCATCGGCTTGTTGTGAGGTCAGCCACTGCTGTGCCTGCTGATGCCACTTCACATCGGTTATCAAAGGCCCCAGCAGAACCCCTGAAATCAGCGCGATGACCAACGCCAACCCCACTCCCCAGCTTTGTTTTTTTATCATTATTAATTCCGTGCAAATCCCGCCAAATCGCCGCCATTACATCATGATGACTATATTGTCACAAGCTATCAAAAGCCGCCGCCCGGCATTCTGCTTGACAGTCTTCGGGCAAGCAGGTTTAATACGCCACCTTGTTGGCTCGATAGCTCAGTTGGTAGAGCAAGGGATTGAAAATCCCTGTGTCCCTGGTTCGATTCCAGGTCGAGCCACCATCGAATTCAAAGCCTGGTCTGCCTTGCATGCCGGGCTTTTTTATTGCCTGTTGTTTAGCAACAACCAATTCAGGCTACCTGCTGAAAATAAATTCAAACTGAATTTAAACCACAGAGGCACAGAGGGCACAGAGATTTAATAAAAGTGCCGTCCATATAATGCTAATGGTCGAGCCATGGGAGCTAGGTCGTTTATTGTCCCTCTTACCGTTTAGGATGGAGGGCAGAGCTCAAGAAAAGCTTTTAATATAGCCCTGCTTCCCACGACCTCTCGTTGGAAGCAATGCCCGATCATCATATTTGAGAGCAAGGCAATCACCTACCTACGAACTCTGTGCCC
>CAMPHB010000034.1 GCA_946885755.1 uncultured Methylophaga sp.
GGTCAGTTACAGGTGTGCATGACGGGTGAACAAGGCTCGGGCATTTTAAGCTCTATGAGCCATGCCAATTGTTTTATTTTGCTGGATGAAAACTGCGCCGGTATCAACGCCGGTGAAGCGGTTACGGTCCAGCCTTTTGCAGGTTTAATGTGATGTCAGAAGTACACGCCAAACAGCAGTTTGAATTTAACAAATTACGCAAACGCCTGCGTCGCCAGGTCGGTCAGGCGATTGCCGATTACGACATGATTCAGGATGGTGACAAGGTCATGGTTTGCCTGTCTGGTGGTAAAGACAGTTACACCATGCTGGATATTTTGCTCAATCTGCGGGATCACGCGCCGGTTAACTTTGAACTGATTGCCGTTAATCTGGATCAAAAGCAGCCTGGTTTTCCTGAGGAAGTCCTGCCTGCGTATCTTGAGTCGATTGGTGTGCCCTATCACATTATCGAAAAAGACACTTACAGCATCGTTAAAGAAGTGGTGCCGGAAGGCAAAACCACCTGTGGTATTTGCTCGCGGCTGCGGCGTGGCAGTCTGTATGGCTATGCCCGGCAAAATGGCATTACCAAAATCGCCTTAGGCCATCATCGTGACGATATTATCGAAACGCTGTTTCTGAATATGTTTTACGGCAGCAAAATCAAAGCCATGCCCCCCAAGTTGCTCAGTGATGACAAAACCAATATCGTCATCCGGCCGCTGGCTTACGCTAAAGAAGCCGATATTGCCCGTTATGCTGAAGCACGACAGTTTCCGATCATCCCCTGCAACCTGTGCGGTTCGCAGCAAAATCTGCAACGGCAGGTGATTAAAGACATGCTGCAAGCCTGGGAAAAACAATCACCGGGAAGGCTGGAAAACATTTTCCGTAGTCTGCAAAACGTTGCACCGTCGCAGCTAGCCGATAATGCCCTTTTTGATTTCCAACATCTTGAAGAGGCCCGTCGGCCGCCTAGCGGCGATGAAGATGCCCATTTTGATGATCAACTTTTCCCGGCTTTGGCACGGTAATTGATTTGGTTGCCAGAAACTTATGCACGGTTTGCTGTCACTGTTACAGCGACTTTACAAGAGTCAGCGCTAAGTTGTTGAATTTCTAAAATTCACTTTTAAGCTATTGTTTTTAGATAACTTTTTAAAGTGTTTATTTTTTAACCAATTTGTCATCGTCTGTTATGAATGAATCACTTAGCGATTTTCACAAACATTAACCACAGACTTATCCACAGAAAATGTGAGTAAGTCGCTAAGCTGTTGATTCTCGCATTTAAGCTAATGTATTAATTGATCTGCGGGGTGAAATCTTCGGCAAATTCCAGCGCATTACCATCTGGATCACGACAGAAAAAAGCAGCCCGGCCTGATTTGCTGCGTGAATAGGGCATACCCGCTTTATCAAAGCGCTGCGCCAGTTTTTCTAAATCCTCAACTATCAGTGCGACATGCCGATCCCGGCCGCCATGCTCTGGTCGCCCCTCTTTGGGATCAGGATCCGGCAACACCATCAAATGGATTTGCTGACCAGCGTCCAAATCCAGCCAGGCACCGTCAAACCAGAAGTCCGGCCGACTGTGGTTTTGTTGAATACCCAGCACATTACAATAAAAATCCAGCGATTTTTGTAAGTCCGCAACCAGAAAAGTCGCATGGGCGATTGATTTAATCATTTGCCTATCCTTTGTTACTTGTATTGTTAATCAGTTGGGGTGACAGCAGGTACAGTTCAAGTAAGAGACTGTTGACGGCCTTCGATTCTGGCCACGCCATAGGCAGCGGCGATAATCAGCAACCCGCCCCACCAATCCGCCGCGCGCATTACTTCATCTGTCAAAAGCCAGGCACTCACCGCAGCAACCACCAGTTCAAACAGCATAATGACTGCCGCCCGGTAAACTGGCAAACGCGCCAGACCATATAAAACGGTAATGGTCATGGCAATAATAGCGATGCCGCCAAAAATGATCGCCAGTAAGCTGACAGTCCAGGAAACCGCCGGTAATTCACTGCCGCGCAGCATAATAACCAGCAATGACACCAGCACCACGCCCCAATACACTACAGTGGTTTTGATATGCATGGGCACATCAGCCAGCTTACGACTCAAAACATTATTGACAGCAAACATGATGCCGGCAAACAACGCCAGCCAGTCAGCAAGACCATGCGGCCAGGGCAAGCCGATCTCCGGTTGCCAGAGCATGATCAGGGTGCCGGTCATCGCCAGTAACAACAACAGCATCGCTTTACCGGAAAGCTTTTCGCCCAACCACCAGCGACCTAAAATGACGCTCCATAACGGCGCAAGGTAAAACAAAAGCATGACGCGCATCACTTCACCTTCAATGAGCGCCACTAAAAAAGACAGATTGGTTAAACCGGCAGCCAGTGCCAGCCATAATAAATCCAGTGGCAATTGTCGCCATGGCCAGGGGCCGCGAAATGCCTGCGGCAACTGCATCACCGCCGCTGAAACATAAATCAGTAATGTGGCCCAGACCACCGGTAAGCCAGCGGCTTCAAACAGCCGCATCGGATACCAGATAAAACCCCACATACTGGCTGCAAACAGTAAGCAGAAAATGGAAAGACGATATTGTTGAGCAGTAGACAAAGACATAAGGATGCTTATAACACGGGCGAGCTGCAAAACGTTATAATGTAGCGTTTTTTTGATCCGGCAACTGCAACCATGAATCCAGAACTGGCCAAACTGCATCCCTATCCGTTCGAGAAATTGGCCGAATTGCAGCAAGGCTGTCAGCCGCCGTCACATTTACCGCATATCGCGCTGTCAATTGGCGAGCCCAAACACCCGACCCCGGGCTTTATTACTGAAGCGGTGATAAGCCATTTGCATGGCCTGTCCATTTATCCCACCACTGCCGGTACGCCCGAATTACGGCAAACCATTGCCAACTGGCTGGATCAGCGGTTTCAGTTAGCGGGACATATTAATCCGCAAACCCAGATCCTGCCTGTTAACGGCACCCGCGAGGCTTTATTTGCTTTTGCGCAGGCAATAATTGACCGCGATGATGATCCGCTGATCGTCATGCCCAATCCGTTTTATCAGATCTATGAAGGTGCCGCGATCCTTGCCGGCGCCCGTATGCATTTGCTTAATTGCACCGCTGACAATGGTTTTGTGCCCGATTTTGATGCCGTACCCGGCAGTGTCTGGTCACAATGTCAGTTGCTGTACATTTGCAGTCCGGGCAATCCATCTGGTGCGGTGATTGATGCCGAAGCGATGACCCGGTTGATTCAATTGGCCCATGAATACGATTTTATTATTGCCGCTGACGAGTGCTACTCAGAAATTTATTTTGATGAAGCGCTGCCGCCGGTTGGTTTATTGCAAGCAGCCGTTGCGGCCGGTTACACCGATTTAAGCCGCTGTGTGGTCTTTCACAGCCTGTCCAAACGCTCCAACGCCCCGGGCCTGCGCAGTGGTTTTGTGGCCGGTGATGCCAGCATTATCAAAGATTTTCTGCGTTACCGTACCTATCACGGCTGCGCCATGCCACCGGCCACCCAGTCAGCATCCATTGCTGCCTGGAATGATGAAGCCCACGTGGCACATAACCGCACGCTGTACCGGGAAAAATTTCAGGCAGTATTGGATATTCTGCAACCGGTGATGAACGTCAGTCAGCCGGAAGCCAGTTTTTACCTGTGGGCAGAAACGCCTATCGCCGATACCGATTTTGCCCGCGAGTTATTCCATCAATATAACGTCACGGTGTTACCGGGCCGGTTTTTGGCGCGTGATACCCGGCAGGGTAATCCGGGTATCAATCGCATCCGTATGGCACTGGTGGCCTCGCAGGAAGAATGTGTTGAAGCGGCGCACCGCATCCGTCAATTTATCGAATCTTTATCTTAAGGGAGCTTTCTTACATGAGCGAAATTCAATCCATTATCGAAGACGCATTTGAGCGTCGTGCAGATATTACCCCTAAAAATGCTGATGCCAATGTCCGCAATGCCGTCAATGAAGCACTGGCGATGCTCGACAATGGCACTGCCCGTGTTGCCGAAAAACAAAACGGTGACTGGGTGGTTAATCAATGGCTGAAAAAAGCAGTGTTGCTGTCATTCCGTCTCAATGACAACAAGCCAATGGCCGGTGGTGAAACCCAGTACTTCGACAAGGTTGATCCGAAGTTTGCCAGTTTCAGTGAAGCTGATTTTAATAAAGCCGGTGTCCGTGTCGTCCCCCCCGCAGCGGCGCGTCGTGGTTCGTATATCGCACCGGGTGTGGTGCTGATGCCGTCTTATGTCAATATCGGTGCCTATGTTGATTCAGGCACCATGGTCGATACCTGGGCAACCGTTGGCAGCTGCGCACAAATTGGTAAAAACGTACATTTATCCGGCGGCGTGGGTATTGGTGGTGTATTGGAACCGCTGCAAGCCGGTCCGACTATTATCGAAGATAACTGCTTTATCGGTGCCCGCTCTGAGGTCGTTGAAGGCGTAATCGTCGAAGAAGGTTCAGTGATCTCTATGGGCGTTTATATTGGCCAGAGCACCAAGATCTTTAACCGTATGACCGGTGAAATTACCTATGGCCGTATTCCGGCAGGCTCTGTGGTGGTTTCCGGTAACTTGCCGTCAAAAGATGGCAGCTACAGCCTGTATTGTGCAGTTATCGTCAAACAGGTTGATGAAAAAACCCGTGGTAAAGTCGGTATCAACGAACTGTTGCGTGATATCTGATATCCCCCATCCCAACCTTCCCCCAAGATGGGGGAAGGAGTCGTGCTCTCTGCTGTGATGGGAGAGCATTAGGTTGAGAGAATAGGTTCCTCATCTGTCATTAATTGAACCAATTTAAATATGATTGTTTATGGCATAAAAAACTGCGATACCGTGAAAAAAGCCCGTAAATGGCTTGCATCGCAGGCTATTGACTATCAATTTCATGATTTTCGTCAGGATGGTCTGGATCGGCAAACTATCGAAAATTGGCTCCAATCTGTGGACTGGACGGTTTTGCTGAACAAACGCGGTACCACCTGGCGCAAGCTTGATGATCCGCGCAAAGATTCCGTAGATGCGAATACCGCTGTTGACTTGATGCTGGAATACCCAACGCTGATTAAACGACCGGTAGTTACTGATAACAGCGGCTGTATGGTTGGCTTTAATGAACAGGAATACCAGAACCGTTATGGCCAGTGAACACTCCGCAACCGTCGAACTCACCCGCGACTTAATTCGCCGCAACAGTGTCACGCCTGATGATCAGCAATGTCAGTTGATGCTGGCCAAACGCCTCGCTGATAAAGGCTTTAATGCTGAGCACCTGCGTTTTGGTGAAGTCGATAATTTGTGGCTGCGCCGCGGTCATCAGGGGCCGTTATTTGTCTTTGCCGGCCATACCGATGTGGTCCCCACCGGACCACTGGATAAATGGACCCATCCGCCGTTTGATGCCGATATTATTGATGGCATGTTGTATGGCCGTGGTGCAGCTGATATGAAAGGCAGTATTGCAGCGATGGTCACGGCCAGTGAACGGTTTATCGAACGTTATCCCGAGCATCAGGGCAGTATTGCATTTTTACTGACCAGCGATGAAGAAGGTCCGGCAACAGACGGCACGGTAAAAGTTATCGATACTTTACAGGCGCGTCAGGAGCATATCGACTGGTGTCTGGTCGGAGAACCAACCAGTAGTGATAAAGTCGCTGATGTTGTTAAAAACGGCCGGCGGGGCTCGCTGAACGGTTATCTCACCGTCAAAGGTAAACAAGGCCATATTGCTTATCCGCAGTTGGCCGATAATCCGTTGCATCGGCTGGCACCGGCATTGGCCGAACTGTGTGCTGAAGTATGGGATGAAGGTAATGCTGATTTCCCGCCAACCAGCTTTCAGGTATCCAATTTAAACAGTGGCACTGGTGCGACCAATATTATTCCAGGCACGGTCGAAATGATATTCAACTTCCGTTTTTCCACCGAAGTCACCGATAAGCAGTTACAACAACGGGTTGAGGCTATCCTCGATAAACATGCTGTCAGCTATCAGCTCGACTGGGTATTATCCGGCCAGCCGTTTCGCACCCCCGGTGGTAAATTACTGGAAGCTGCGCAACAAGCTGTTAAGACGGTTACAGGTTATTCAACAGAATTATCAACCTCCGGCGGCACCTCAGATGGCCGTTTTATTGCGCCCACCGGCGCGCAGGTGATTGAACTCGGCCCACTAAATGCCACTATTCATCAAATTGATGAGTGTGTTTCTGTTACTGATCTGGATATACTGTCGGCCGTTTACGAACAACTACTGGTTAACTTACTAGCCTAATCATGTCTATCCAACGTCATCATCTTAAATGGCTTTATCTGCTGGCAGCCCTGGTGCTGTCATTGCAGAGCTTTGCTGTTTGGCATGATACGGCGCATCCATTTCACAAAGCCGAAGCCCAATGTGAGCGGCTGGAAATTATCAAACATACGCCGGTGGTTAGTGCCACGCCGGTACTGTTGGTGGCAAGCACAACGCTGCTGGTACAGATCGTTGCTGTTGCCGATCAACATCTGGCGGTTAAAAGCCGCCACCTGCCGCAGTTAATCCGCGGCCCGCCTGTTTTTTCATAACACACTTAAACCCCAATTTTTTTGATCGTGACGATTTTATCGTTGCGATCTGCTGTGTTATGAGGAAAAAAACATGTTTACCAAAAACAAATTGGCCGTGCTGCTGGGTGCAGCATTGGCTACGCTGCCCATGGCAGCAACGGCAGAAGATGCCGATGTGGTCAGTATTCCCAGCCTGACCGTTACCGCTGATCCGCTCGGCGCCCGCAGTCCCGATGAGTTAATTCTGCCAGTCAGCGTTTTGGCTGATGAGGAACTGGATAAAAAGCGCGCGGGCACGCTGGGCGAAACCTTGGATGGCCTGCCGGGTGTTGCCAATTCCGATTTTGGCCCCGGTGTCGGCCGGCCGGTAGTTCGTGGTCTGCAGGGATCACGGGTACAAGTGCTGGAAGATGGCCTGAAAACCGTCGATGTATCCGGTGAAGGTGGCGATCACACTATTGCCATTGACCCCAACCGCGCAGAACAAATCGAAGTATTCCGCGGCCCCGCCACCCTGCTCTATGGCAGCGGTGCAGCAGGCGGTGTTATCAATGTCAAAAGTGACCGTTTTAACCCCGAGTTTGGCGATGCACCGCGCGTCAATGGTGAGATGGGCTATGGCTTTAATGGTGACGAACGCCGTGGTCGTTTAGGACTGGAATTACCGGTTACCGATAGTTTTGTCTTACGCACCGATTACAGTCTGCGCCGCAGTCATGATTTTGATATTGATGGCTTTCAACAGCGCGGCCAGACGGTTGGTGATAAAGACACACTGCAAAACAGCGCCACCGATACCGATGCGTTTTCGGTGACTGGTTTGTTTAAAGGTGACTGGGGCCATGCCGGTTTAGGTTACAGCCGCTGGCGGACCAATTATGGTATTCCAGAAGTGACTTTGGGCATTGGTGAAGAAGAGCAGGAACAAATCCGCGCAGATTACGATCGCATTGATTTTCGCAGTGAATTCAATGATCCACTGCCCGGCTTTGCAAGCGCCCGGTTGAAAATGGCCTATACCGAGTTTAACCAGCAAGAAGTTGGTACTGAGCTGGATAATGGTCAGTTTGTTGAAAGCGAAGCTGAAACCAGCTTTGAAAATGATGAAACCGATCTGCGTCTGGAAATGGTGCATTTGCCAATTGGTTTATGGCAGGGCGTACTGGGTCTGCAATTTAACGATCGCGATTTCCAGGCCGATGGCAGCGGTCACGGCCACGGCCACGGCCACGGCGGTCATGATCACGGCAGTGAAGACTTCTATGTTCGGGCCAATAAAACCCAGTCGTTTGGTGCCTTTTTGCTGGAAGAGTTGCCGACTGATTTCGGCCGGCTGGAATTTGCCGCCCGTATCGATCACGTAGACTCTGATCCGCAAGCTTTAGATGAAGAACGCCATATTGAACTGCCCGGTGGTGTTGAACTGGAACAGGCAGCCGACATCGGCGATCGCAGCTTCACACCGTTCAGTTTATCGGCAGGTTCTATCATTGATTTGGATGCCAGACATCATCTGCGGTTAGCCGTCACCCGCTCGCAGCGGGCGCCTTCAGCTGAGCAGCTTTATGCGTTTGGCAGTCATGCGGCAGCAGGTACGCTGGAAATCGGTGATCCGAACCTTGATGAAGAAACTTATACAAATTTTGAAATCGGTCTGGATCGTCATGCCGGTATATTCCGCTTTGATGCGACACTGTTTTATAACCGCGTTAAAGACTTTATTTATCTGGAAGCACAAGATGATGGCACTGGCAATGCGGTGACCGTTGACGGCGATACGCTGGTGTTTAATGAACAGGATGATGCGGAGTTTTATGGCGCAGAATTTACCGCTATTGCCGATTTGATTGAAGGTCCGGTGCCTTTGAGTGTCCGTTTCAGCGGTGACCATGTTCGCGGTAAGTTGCGTGATGGTGGTGATTTACCGCGCATCAGTCCAACCCGTCTGGGTGTCGGTTTCGATACCGGCTATGGTGATTGGGATCTGAGCGTTGATTACCGCCGGGTATTTAAACAAACCAAAACCGCAGTGGCTGAAGACAATACCAGTGGCTACAATCTGGTGTCGTTTGATTTATTCTGGCGACCAGCCAGCTTCAATGGCGGTGAGGTATTTATTCAGGGCCGAAACCTGCTGAATGAGGATGGCCGCCGGCATACCAGCTTCCTGAAAGATGAAGCACCGATCAGTGGTCGCACTATCATGACCGGTGTGCGATTTGATTTTGGCGGTTAATTGCCGTTAAGTGTTGAACCCGTAAAAGCCCGGTCATCAACATTGGCCGGGCTTTTTTATTTTTAATAGTCAAAACGTAATAAATTTGCTAGTTTTCTATCATTAAAGTACACATTAAAAGTTATATTACTTTCACAATATGCTGTATTTAAGATTTAGTATTAAAATCCATTAACATCTTTCT
>CAMPHB010000035.1 GCA_946885755.1 uncultured Methylophaga sp.
AGTCAGGCCGCGGTTGTTGGCCGCCGTGACGATCGCCTGTGCCAGCGGATGCTCAGAATGGCTTTCCACAGAAGCAACCCAGCTCAGTAATTGCTGGGGGTCGTAACCGTCAGCAACATTGATATCTGTTAGCGCCGGCTGACCTTCTGTCAATGTGCCGGTTTTATCCAGCACGATGGTGTCGATTTGCTGCAAATGTTGCAGCGCTTCGCTGTGGCGGAACAAAATACCCAACTGCGCGGCACGGCCACTGGCCACCATGATCGATACCGGCGTTGCCAGCCCCATGGCACAGGGACAGGCAATAATCAAAACCGCTACGGCATTGACCAGTGCAAAACTTAACGCCGGCTGCGGGCCAAAAATCCACCAGATAGTAAGCGTTATCAATGCCAGTGCCATCACGGCCGGCACAAACCAGCCGGTGACTTTATCCACCAGCGCCTGCACCGGTAATTTACTGCCCTGTGCCGCTTCGACCATAGCGATAATTTGCGATAACAGGGTTTCCTGACCGGTGTGTGTCACTTTTATGGTCAGCGACCCGGATTGATTTAAAGTTGCGCCAATCACTGTGTCGCCAGTGGTTTTCTCAACCGCCAGTGGTTCACCGGTTACCATCGACTCATCAACATAAGATTTGCCATCGGTGATTTCACCATCGAGCGGTACTTTTTCACCGGGCCGGACCAGCAAAATATCACCTGTATTAATGACATCCACCGGCACATCTTCTGGTTGATTATTCACCAGCCGCCGCGCCGTTTTGACCTGTAAGTCCAGCAAATGACGGATCGCCTGACTGCTGCGGCCTTTGGCGCGCGCCTCCAGCAAACGACCGAGCAATATTAGCGTGACAATCACCGCTGCTGCTTCAAAATAAACATTAACGCTGCCGGCCGGCAGTAGGCCTGGGAAAAACGTTGCGATTGTTGAGTAACCCCAGGCTGCAAACGTGCCCAGTGCCACCAGCGCATTCATTTCTGGCGCGGCTCTGAATATGGCCGGCACACCAATCTTGAAAAAACGCCAGCCGGGGCCGAATAAGACGCCGGTGGTCAGCACAAATTGCAACAGCCAATTACCCTGCTGTCCTATCTGTTCATTAACATAGTGGTGCCAGGCTGGGATCAGGTGTCCGCCCATTTCAACCAACACCACCGGTAAAGTCAGCAGCAGTGCAATCAGCAGATCCCGTTTCAACACCGCATATTCATGGGCTTGCTGAATTTGTGGATCGACATCTGCCTGCAATAACTGATAACCGGCTTTTTCAACCGCGCTGCTGAGGGCGGGCAACAATTCATCAGCAGGCTGCTGACTCTTTAGCCGCGCCGATTGACCGGCCAGATTGACGCTGGCTTTTTCAACGCCTGGCACGCTGTTTAAGGCTTTTTCTACCTTGCTGACGCAAGATGCGCAGTGCATGCCGCTGATATTCACTGTGAAATCTTTTGTTGCCATTTTGCTGCCCTGAAAACGCTGGTTGTTTAGCTTAACATTGTCGCCCCCATCCTAACCTTCCCCCAGAGGGGGAAGGAACAAATTTGGTTGCTCTTTACCAATTGGAAGGATGGGCTTCATTTACCCCCTCTTCCCAACGGGAAAATACCTGTCATTTATTCCCTCTCCCCAGCGGGGAGAGGGCTAGGGTGAGGGGGCAAATATTCCAAAATCCGCATCAATATCGCATCGGTTTGTTGTAGCACTTCATTATTCCAAAACCGCAGTACGGTAAAACCGAGTGCTGTTAAATAATTCGTTCTTTGCTGATCGTAAGCTATTTGCTGCTGGTGCTGACCACCATCTAGTTCAACGATCAACTTTGCTTCAAGACAGACAAAATCAACAATATAAATACCGAAAACATGCTGTCGGCGAAATTTATAATTTTTTAGCTGCTGACCTCGAAGACATTGCCAGAGACGCTTTTCGGCATCGGTGGCGTTTTTTCTATGCCTGCGGGCGCGTTGTTTTTGAACATCGTCCATGATGTTTTTCTCCGTTTTGGTTTGCCCCCATCCTAACCTTCCCCCACGGGGGGGAGGAACAGTTACTTTAATGTTATTACAGGTTATTTCCCTCGCCCCTCTGGGGAGAGGGTTAGGGTGAGGGGCATCAAAACAAAAAAGCCCCGACACTTACATGCCGGGGCTTTTTGTTTGGCGAAACTTAAACGTTTTCGGTTTAAGTTTTTACATCATGCCGCCCATGCCGCCCATATCTGGCATTGCCGGTGCTTCTTCTTTTGGCAACTCAGAAATCATGGCTTCGGTAGTCAGCATCAGACCAGCAACAGAACCGGCATTTTGCAATGCGGTACGTGTCACTTTAGTTGGGTCCAGAATACCCATCTCGATCATGTCACCGTATTCACCGGTGGCAGCGTTGTAACCGTAGTTACCTTTACCGCTGGCAACCTGATTCAATACTACAGAGGCTTCATCACCGCTGTTGGTGACGATTTGACGCAGTGGCTCTTGCATGGCGCGGCGGGCAATACCGATACCGGCATCTTGATCCAGGTTACCGCCTTTCAGCTCACCGAGGCTCATTTCAGCACGCACCAGTGCGACACCACCACCAGCAACCACACCTTCTTCAACGGCGGCACGGGTCGCGTGCAAGGCGTCTTCAACACGGGCTTTCTTCTCTTTCATTTCGATTTCGCTGCCAGCACCGACACGAATCACCGCAACACCGCCCGCCAGTTTGGCAACACGTTCTTGCAATTTTTCTTTGTCGTAATCTGATGAAGATTCAGCGATTTGCGCACGGATTTGATCCACCCGGGCAGTAATTTCATCAGCACGGCCAGCACCATCAATAATAGTGGTGTTTTCTTTGCTGACTGTGATTTTCTTGGCTTGACCCAGATCGTCCAGAGTGACTTTTTCAAGGCTCAGACCGACTTCTTCAGAAATCACAGTACCGCCAGTCAAGACAGCGATATCTTCCAGCATGGCTTTACGGCGATCACCAAAGCCCGGCGCTTTAACGGCGCAGACTTTAACAATACCGCGCATGTTGTTAACCACCAAAGTTGCCAGCGCTTCGCCTTCAACGTCTTCTGAAACGATCAGCAGCGGACGGCTGGATTTGGCCACGGCTTCCAAAACTGGCAGCAATTCGCGGATGTTGGAGATTTTTTTGTCAAACAACAGCACATACGGATCTTCAAGATTCGCGGTCATGGTTTGCTGTTCGTTAACGAAGTATGGTGACTGGTAACCGCGGTCAAACTGCATACCTTCGACGACATCCAGCTCGTTTTCAAAACCACGGCCGTCTTCAACGGTGATAACACCTTCTTTGCCGACTTTTTTCATGGCTTCGGCAATGATGTCACCGACTGATTTATCAGAGTTTGCAGAAATGGTACCGACCTGGGCGATGGCTTTGTCATCATCACATGGTGACGACATTTTTTTCAGCTCTTCAACCGCAGCTTGAACAGCGATATCAATACCGCGTTTCAGGTCCATCGGGTTCATGCCGGCAGTCACTGATTTCATGCCTTCACGCAAAATGGCCTGGGCCAGCACGGTGGCTGTGGTGGTACCGTCACCAGCGGCATCAGAAGTGTGCGACGCCACTTCTTTGACCATTTGCGCGCCCATGTTTTCGAATTTGTTTTCCAGTTCGATTTCTTTGGCAACCGAAACACCATCTTTGGTGATAGTCGGCGCGCCATAGCTTTTATCGAGAATAACGTTACGGCCTTTAGGACCGAGGGTCACTTTTACCGCGTTGGCCAGCGTGTTAACGCCTTTGACCATCAGCTGGCGCGCATCGGCGCCGAATTTGACTTCTTTAGCAGCCATTTTTATTCCTCTTTAATGCTTTGATAAACGTTAAAAGTTTGCTCAGGAATCCACTTAAGCGTCGATCACCGCGACGATATCGTCTTCGCGCATGACCAGCAGCTCTTCGCCTTCCACTTTGACTTCGGTGCCGGCATATTTGCCAAACAACACTTTGTCGCCGACTTTAACGGCCAGTGGGCGAACGTCGCCTGAATCGGTAATTTTGCCGTTACCTGCAGCGATGATTTCGCCGCGTGACGGTTTTTCTGCCGCGTTGTCAGGGATGACAATGCCACCGGCAGTGGTGGTTTCTTCTTCCATGCGACGCACAATCACACGATCATGAAGGGGACGAAGGTTCATTAGTTTTATCCTCCAAAATAACTAAAAAATGACCAATAAAAATCTGGAACCCCATCAATGGGGCTGTTTAAACGGAATTCAAGAGCGGAACTGAAATTTTTTTACGCTTTAAGGCAGGTTGCGGCGGTCATCATCGTCAACCACTTCACCCTCAATAATATCGGCTGATGATGAGCGCCGGCGTTGCCTGAAACGGCCATGAAATACCATATTGCTGTTGGCTATCACTGGCTTTAGCAGCGCCCGGCGCAATGGCGGCACCAGCAAGGCAAAACCCAGCGCATCAGTGACAAAGCCCGGGATCAGCAACAAAAAGCCACTTATTAATAAAGCAGCGCCTTCCAGCATTTCCATCGCCGGTGGTTGACCCTGCTGCATCGAGGCCTGCGCCCGGTGCAGGGTTTGCAGACCCTGCAATTTCACCAGAAAAGCACCCAAAATGGCCGTTGCCAATACCAATAAAATAGTCCAGCCAGCACCAATCACCTCGCCGACTTCAATCAGCACAAACAGCTCTATCAGCGGTACCAGCAAAAACAATAAAAATAGCAGCCGAAACATAATCAATCCTGATTTCAAGTCAGTTTTACAACTTGGGGATGAATTATCAGATATCAAGCAGCCCTGCGATTGTTGCATGCAAACAACAAAAATATCGATTTGTTGCTATGTCACACAACTGTCACACAAATTTCATCACGCTGAAACATTCGGCCCTTATCGTGTGCAGGTCTCGGAAATACAAGCCGAACGTGTTGAACCAAATTTAAAGAGGACCGTCCCTTGAAACTAAAAACATCTGCATTATTAATCGCCGGCGCACTCATGGGTGCTGCTGTTTTGCCTGCACAGGCCAACAATGACGCCATGCTGGACCTGCTGAAAGTACTGCGTGACAAGGGCACTATCAGCGCTGAAGATTACAATTTGCTGACCAGTGCTGCCGCCGCTGATAAAGAAGCGTCTGAAGCACAAAAAGCCGAAATGAAAAAAGAAGTGGAAGAAGCCACTGCCAATATGCCGGTTATTGAAACCGACGGTAAGCTGGTTGTCTCTGACAGAGATGGTAACTGGTCATTCCAACCTATCGGACGGGTTATGTGGGATGCAGTAGATGTTGATGGTGATGATGCCATTGCAACTGACAATGGCGATGTCCAAGGTACTGAGCTGCGTCGGGCTCGTCTGGGTTTTGAAGGCGATATTTACGATTGGAGCTACAAATTTGAAGCCGACTTCGCCGGTGGTGACGCTTCAGTTAAAGACGCTTATGTTGGTTACGGTAATTCACTGACTGATACCACAAAATATGGCATCAAATTGGGTCAATCGCATATCCCGTTCGGTCTCAACACCAAAATCAGCTCAAAATATATGAGCTTTATCGACCGTCCATTCTTTGCTGACAGCTCCGTGTCACCTGCGCGTGCCAGTGGTGTGGTTGCAGCGGTTAATGACAAAGATTACAAATGGGCATTAGCTGCCGGTTTGCAAAATGGTGAATTTGACTCTGATAACGGTGGTGATACCTACGAAATCAACGGCAGCACTTTTGCAGTGCGCGGTTCATTCCTGCCATTTTTCCAGGATGAAAAACACCTGGTGCAATTGGGTGCTGCTTACCTGACACAAGGTGGTGGTGATGATTTCGGTTATAACCCGGATCTGGTTTCCCATGAAGATACTTTCAAACCACTGGATTACGATATTGCTGCAGCTAATTTCGACGGTGCAGATGCTTACACTGTTGATGCTATGGCCGTATTTGGTTCATTCCATGCGATGGCAGAGTACTTGGATCACTCAGCTAAACAAGATATCGGTAGCGACATTGATACCACTGGTTTTGCCATTGAAGCAGGCTATTTCCTGACCGGTGAATCACTGAAATGGAAAAAAGGTTATACCTCGGGTATTTCACCTAAATCCGGTTGGGGTGCCTGGCAGGTGGCTGCTCGTTTTGAAACCATCGAAATTGAAAATGATGCTTTCACGACCGACAGTGAATATGACAAGTACACCTTCGGTGTGAACTACTACCCAACTAAAAACACCCGTCTGATGGTTAACTACGATCACGTTACAGACCTGACAGTTGATGGTCCTAACGATGGTGTAGAGCCTTCAGCTTTGAAATTCCGCGCGCAAGCCTACTGGTAGGCCGAAAGCGGGTTATCCCTCTCTCCAACCTTGGCCCCGCCCGTTTTCGGGTGGGGCTTTTTTTTGCCTGAATCACTGGGATGCAGATGACCAGAGAAGAGTTATTGCAATTCAAGTCATTGGAAGACATTCTGGCCACGGCGGCCCTGACACCGATTTTTCAGCCGATTGTATCGCTGAAAAATCACCAGATTTTTGGCTATGAAGCGCTGATCCGCGGCCCTTCTGACAGCCTGTTACATTCACCGATTAATTTGTTTGATGCGGCCAGTCGCCATGGCCGGTTGGCAGAGCTGGATTTATTGTGCCGGGAACTGGCGATTGCCCGTTTTGGCGAACTGGGGTTAAACAGCAAATTATTTATCAACACCATTCCGGCTGCCTTGCTACAGCCGGAATACCCGCATGGTCTGACCTTACAGTTTTTACATAAAGCCGGGCTGACCGCGGAAAACGTCATTATTGAACTGACCGAACAATACCCTATTGATGATTATGATTTAATGCGTGAAGCCACACAGCATTATCGGGAAATGGGTTTTTCCATTGCCATTGATGATCTCGGCGCCGGTTATTCCGGGTTACGTACCTGGTCAGAATTAAAACCGGATTATGTGAAACTTGACCGGCATTTTATGCAGAACATTCACGAAGATCGACAAAAACGCCAGTTTGTGCAATCGATTATTGATATTGCCCAGGGCATTAATTGTCAGATCATCGGTGAAGGCGTTGAAGTACGCGGTGAATATCTGGCCGCCCAGGCGATGGAAGTCAATTTTGCGCAGGGTTATTACTTCGCCCGGCCCAATGCCCAGCCACTGCGTGAACTGGACAGCAGCCTGTTTGCCCGCCGGCAAAGCCATAATCTGATTACCACCGGCAAGCCCCGTGCCAGTACGCTGGTCAGCAGTTTGCTAACCAATCTGAATCCGGTGCGGGTTTACCACGATGTTAACCATGTTGGTGAGCGGTTTCAGAATGCGGTCAAACTCGCGGCCTTACCCGTCGTCCATGACGATAACAGTATTGCCGGCATGGTCTGGCGTGATGAATTTATGACCATGTATGCCAGCCGTTATGGCCGCGATTTACATGGTCGCAAACCGATCCACTTGTATATGGATCATGCGCCGATTGTCGGTGAAGTATCGTTGCCACTGAAAAGCCTCAGTCAGTTGATCACCAGTCAGGATTCGGCGCAGCAACACAGCATGTTTATCATTACCGAACAGGGTAATTACCGTGGTGTCGGCAGTCTGATGGATTTACTGCGGCAAATCACCGATATGCAACTGACCATTGCCCGCCATGCCAATCCGCTTAGCGGCCTGCCCGGTAATGTGCCGCTCAGTGAGCAATTAAGTGAAGCCATTATGCAGCAGCGTGATGTCACCGTTTGTTACTTTGATTTGGATAATTTCAAACCTTACAACGACACCTACGGCTATGGCAAAGGCGATAAAGTCATCAGTAAAACAGCGCGCCTGCTCAGTGGAATCATCAACCCGGAAATTGATTTTATCGGCCATGTCGGCGGTGACGATTTTATTATCGCCTTTGAAAGCCCCGACTGGCAGCAGCGCTGCCAGCAGATCCTTGAAGCATTTACTACCTTATATCCAGAGCTGTATCAGCCTGAGCATATTCAGCAAGGCGGCATTCATGCACTGGACCGGCATGGTAAGCCACTGTTTTATCCATTGCTCAGCTTATCAATCGGTGCCGTGCGGCTGGTGGAGTTTGACAAAATCCATGATGAAGCTGATTTGGCGGAGCATGCCAGCAAGGCCAAATCAGCCGCGAAAAAACTGCCCGGCAACAGTATGTATCAATTAAAACCGGTTGATTGCCGATGCTGCCTGCCGCTTAAAGCGCTGCGGCATTAGCGGCCGTTGACGACGCTTTTTTCGGTTAATTGACTGAGCACATAGTCAACCCGCTGGCGAATTTTATCGCGGGTAATGCGAAACTCGGCGATGATCTCGTCATCACTGCCACGATATTTCGCCGGATCGGTTAGTGGCAAATGTAATCTTGCGGTATGCGGGCTGACGACCGGGCATTGTTCCTCGGCATTATCACAAAGTGTCACCAGCAAATCCGCCCATTCGAGCATTTCGCCGTTGACGCGGATTGACTCCTGCTGGGAAATATCAATACCGGCTTCGGCCATCACCTGAATCGCCCGCGGGTTTTGACCACGTGCTTCAATACCGGCCGAACGTACTTCGATATGATCTGCCCCCATTGAACGGGCCCAGCCTTCGGCCATTTGCGACCGGCAGGAATGGCCGGTGCATAAAAACATAACTCTGATCTTTTCCATTTTTTTGCCTTTTTAAACTGCCTGCAGGGTAACAGCTGTATATGACAAGCTGATGACCCGCCTCCTTGTTGTGATCTCCGAATTTGCCACACAATTCCGATTTGTCAGCCGACACATTCTGTTAAAATGCCGCTTTGAAAATTACCCGGAAAGTCTCGTGAATAAATTCATTCTGCATTTATTATTGCTCGTCCTGCCGCTGCTGACAGCGGGCGTCAGTGTCGCACAAACCACCCGCTATGTCTCAGA
>CAMPHB010000036.1 GCA_946885755.1 uncultured Methylophaga sp.
TGCCTTTCCAAGGCACTGATATTGTTATGAAAGAATGGATCAAACAGCGTAATGTTATAACCTTGCTGCTGAAGCAGATGGGTGATTGCCGGACCGGGGCCGGCACCAAAATCCAGACCGTTTTGATCCATTGTTTGTGCTGCCAGAATGGCGTTGGTGACGGGTGAGACAAACGCCTGATAACGCGGATCGTTAACATCATTTTCATGGGTCAGATACAGGGCTTTTTCGCGGACAGCGTCAGGTAATTGACTGCTGACAACCTGCAGAGAATGACAAACAGTGCATTGCAAAAACGTCCGGCCACGTGCGTTATCGTAAAAAGGGGCTGACGCGCTACACAATCGGCAGCTTTCACTAATTGCTGTCAAAATGGGACAAAGCTGGCAATCAGGCCCAGCAAACCTCCAAACACCCCACCCCAGATCACCAGCCAGCCTAAGTGCTGGCGAATCATTTGCTGGATAATGTCTTTGACCATTTGCGGCGTCAGTTCATCAAGGCGCTGATGGACAATTTGCGAAATCTGCTGATGCAGACTTTCCGCGCCACCACCCTGCCCCATCTCCGCTTTTAAGCGTTGCTGAAAATCATCACTGTGGGCAATGTCATTGAGTGCCTGCTGCATTTTGTCAATAAACGGGGTTTTTAGAGGCTCCAGCGCTTTATCACCGCCGAACATCGACAGCATGCCACCAAATGATGAAGCTTTAATGGTGTCGATCAGCGATTGCCAGGCTGGTGTTAAATCTGCCGATTCGATAATCGCCTGTAAATTCAACTGCTGCGATTCACGACCGTGCAAATCATCAATAAAACGGCTGATCTGCGCCGGGTGAAAAAACTGCTGCATCACCAGATCTTCAATGGCTTGCCGGAAAGCGGTAAATTTGGCTGCGATCACTCCGGAGCCATACAAACCGGGGATTTTTTCAAACAGCATATGAATCGCCAGCCAGTTAGTCAGACCGCCGGCCAGCGCAAATAACCCGGTTGATAACACATGTTCGCGCCACGGTAGTGGCAAAAACCATCCGATTGCTACCAGCACGGCAGCAAGCAGATTGGTCAGCAGGCTTTTGTTCATAGATGATTAAAAATCAGTCTTTTAACCAGCCGGTCAGCGCCGTGACAATTTGCTGCGCCTGATCACGGCTGGAAATATTAAATTTCGAGCGTTGGCCATACTCACCGTTACGTTTTTGATAACGGCGGATGGTGTATTTATCCGGGCCGAATTCACCGGTTTTACGATCCAGATCCTGATAACGGAACATGATAGTGGCCCAGGCACCTTTGCTCAAAACCACCTTGTCCAGTTCCTTGACCGTCATCAGTTCACCTTCATGATAGGTAACGGTTAAATCATCAACAGTTTCTGACATAGTTAATCTATTTCCTTGTTTTTAATTGAAAAAATGTTTTAGCGCGCGATACAAATGCCAGCCATCCTGACTGCCGGCCAGCTCACGGATCGAATGCATGGCAAAGGTCGGCACACCAATATCGATGGTTTTAACGCCGATTTGTGCTGCCGTCAGCGGGCCGATAGTACTGCCACAGGCCATATCCGTTCGCACCACAAAATCTTGCAGTGGCACATCAGCCTGCTGGCAAATCTGCCGGAATCGCGCACTGGTTTCGCTGTTACTGGCATAACGCTGGTTGGCATTGGTTTTAATCACCGGACCGTGATTCAGCAATGGGCCGTGGCTGGCATCATGGCGGTCCGCATAATTGGGATGAATCGCGTGGGCATTGTCTGCCGAAATCAGCCAGGAATGTTCGACCAGCCGCTGATAGGCTTCCGGCGTTGCTGCCAAACGCTGTAAAACCGATTGCAAAAATGTACCCTGCGCACCGGACGTCGAGACACTGCCGACTTCTTCATGATCAGTACAAATCAGCATCGCCGGTTGGCTCGCATCCGTCGCCAATAATGCCTGCAAACCAGTGTAACAACTTAATAAATTATCCAGCCGCGCGGCGCTGATAAAATCATCATTCAGGCCGGTTAAAGCCGATGGCTGCGTATCATACAAACTGATTTCATAATCCAGTACCTGACCGATATAACGCTCCGGATACTGGCTGCTTAATTGCTGTTCCAGCAAAGCGCGAAAATCCGGTGTTTCACCGGGTTCGGTTTGCATAATCACCGGCGGTAAATGTAATTGCGGATTGATGCTGCGGTTTTGATTGACCTCACGATCCAGATGAATCGCCAGACTTGGGATCAGCGCCATTGGCTTTTTAAAATCCACCAGCGCATGTTGTAACTGGTCTTGTTTGTCTAAATAACTAACGCGGCCGGCCAGTGATAAATCACGGTCAAACCACGGGTTTAATAACGCCCCGCCATAGACTTCAACGCCTAACTGCCAAAGGCCATTGGCAACCCGGCCCGGTCGTGGTTTCACTTTTAAACAAGGGCTGTCGGTATGTGCGCCGACCATGGCAAAACCACTGTCAGCGAGGTTGGCCGCCGGTTTGATAAAAGCAATAATCGATGAACTGTTACGGGTGACAAAATATTTGCCTGCAGAAAGTTCACCCCAGGCATCGGCTTCTTTCAGCGCTTTAAAACCAGCTTGCTGTAATGATTCAACCATGGTTGCCACCGCATGAAACGGCGTTGGCGATTGATCAATAAACTGCAGTAATCCCTGATTAAATGTTACGGCGTTGTCGTGCATGATAAAGGTCTGCTTTTTGATGGCCAAGGCGACACATAGTAACGATTTTTACAGTAAACCACAGCCAGCGTTTAGTCTTCGATCACCTGACCACGGTAGATGCGTTTACTTTTGAGTGGTTTATCAGGCGTTGCAGTCTGCTGTGGCTTCTCTGCAGGTAAAGCCGTAATTTCTGTCACGGCATGGCCCCGATACATACGCTGACTGCTGCTGGTTGTCATTTCCGCTGCAGCCGCGCGGCGCAGACCCAGTTTATCAAACACGCTATGATCGTTCTCCAGCGCCGCTTTGCTGCTCAGCGGCATGGTCAGGGCGCTGTTAAACTGGCTGGCCTGTATTTGCATTCGCGGTAAAAGATCGGCAACCGCAACACCGCGAATACTGCCATAAGCCATCGCAACGATCCGGCCATTATCGAATACGATATGACAGGCTTTATTTTCAGTGGTGGTTAAAAACAAAGTGCCGGTTTTTTGTTCGGCACATAAATGGACAATTTGTCCCAGCAATTGCGTGGTTTCCAGCATGCTGCCTCTCCTGAGATAAGATTTTAATCTTCAGAGTCGGCGTCGTTGCTGACCAGTTTGCGGTTACGTTTAGCGAGGCCGCCATGCAGACGGCAACGGTTGGCTAAAGCGCCAAACGCCCAGCCTTCGGGTGGCCGGATCGCCACACTGCGTTTACAGAGTTTGCCACTGGCCATGCGTGCACCGCAAGGTGGCCGGTAACGTTTAATTTTTTCCCAGCCTTCCAGCGTCTGATTGGCTTTACGAATCACTTTAACATCACGAGGTGACAAGGCGCTTTGATCCACTGGATGGGTTTTTTGATCGGTATTGCGCCACCAGTAGCGCACTACCGGCACCGGCAAACCAAATCTGCGCGCTAAATCATCCGGTTTACGATAAATTTCCAGCTCCAACAGTGTCAGTGCTGCCTGCTCCAGCCGTGCGGTAAATTCACGGCTTTCTTCAGGTGTCATGCGGGTAATGCGGTTTATTCAGGGCGATAACTTCTTCGGTAATATCGTTGACGTTATCGCCGGCAATGGCAATGTCACGTACCGACACGCCAGCATCAATCACCGATTGTGGATCGCCGGTAATCAACGGATGCCAGTTGGGCAATGGCTCGCCCTCGGATAATAAGCGGTAAGCACAGGTATCCGGTAACCAGTCAAAATAATGCGCGTTTTCGACACTGAGCTGAATACAATCGGGCATCCGGGATTGCCGGTTCGGATAATCACTGCAGCGGCATTTGCCGATATCCAATAAATCACAGGCGACCCGCGTGTAATACATGCGGCCATCCTGCTCATCTTCGAGTTTGTGTAAACAGCAGCGACCGCAGCCGTCACAAAGCGATTCCCATTCATCATGGCTCATTTCGCTGAGTCGCTTGTGTTCCCAGAATGCGGCAGATGTTTTATGCTGCTCTGTCATGGATAATGTTGATGCTCTTGGTGAATTGCTAGATCCGTTACTGGCGGCTTTTGCGCCGAAAAGTTTATTGCTGGCCGGCGATCTCGCCATTGCCAGTGTGCAACCGCGCCAAGATACCAGATCCCGGCAATTGACAACACCATTCTGTCAACAGCAATTGCGTGATTTGCAGCAGGTTGATGTTGCTGTGATAAGCGATCTCACGGAAACCATGCCGGTTGCCCATGGTCAACAATGGCTGGGTTCACTGCGTAATGTTTTTGCACCGCATGTCATCTTAATCAGTGATCCCGAAAAAGCGCAGCAGCAAGGCTGGCAATTTGCCGATTTTCTGGCTCTGGGCCTGCATCAGGTGGCCATCAGTGACAGCGGTCTGCATCTCTATAGCTACGCGATTGAAAATTACCAGCCCAAGCGTGACTGGCTGAACAGCCGCTTTTGGGCAAACCCGGAAAATTTCGGCAAATACTGGTGGTAAGCCCTGCCCCGCGTTTGTCACATAACTGTCATTAAATGGACCTAGACTCGCCACAATGCAAACACCGATTGATTTAAACAGCCCCGATTTATTTCTCAACCGGGAGCTCAGCTTGCTGGAATTTAACTGGCGCGTGCTGCAGCAGGCGCTGGATGCCGATGTGCCGTTACTGGAACGGTTAAATTATCTGTGTATTTCCAGCACCAATCTGGATGAGTTTTTTGAAGTGCGGGTGGCTGGTCTTATTCAGCAGATCGAAATCGGTGATCCCTACCTCGAAGCCGATCAAATCAGCGCTCAGGAAGCGCTGCGGCTTATCAGTCAGCGTGCCCACGAACTGGTTGAAGAACAATACAGCGTGCTTAATGATGTATTACTGCCGGAGATGGAACAGCAAGGGATCCGGGTCATGCCACGCTCAATGTGGACGGACGCCCATATCGAATGGCTGGAACAATATTTTCAGGAAGAGATCCTGCCGATTTTAAGTCCGATTGGACTGGATTCGGCGCACCCCTTCCCGCGCCTGCTTAACAAAAGTTTGAATTTCATCGTCTCACTGGTCGGTAAAGATGCGTTTGGCCGGGACCGCGGTTATGCGATTTTACAGGCACCTCGTGCCCTGCCCCGGGTGATTCAGCTGCCGGCCGATATGTGTGAGCCGGGCCAATATCATTTTGTGTTTTTGTCATCAATTATTCATGCCTTTGCCGAAGATTTGTTTTTTGGCATGAAAGTCAAAGGTTGTTACCAGTTCCGCGTTACCCGTAACAGTGATTTGGCCATTGATACCGAGGAAACAAGTGATCTCTTGGCCACCATTGCCGATGAATTGACCCATCGTAATTACGGCGATGAAGTGCGGCTGGAAATTGCCCATAATTGTCCGGAAGACATGGTCAATTTTCTGCGTGAACAATGTGGTATGCATCAGGATAACGTCTATCTGGTCAACGGCCCGGTCAACCTGAGTCGCCTGCAGGCATTGCACTCACTGGTAGAACGCTCGGATCTCAAGTTCAAACCGTTTACCCAGGGCCGGCAAACCGGCATGACCGGTGATGTGGATTTGTTTGGCAGTATTAAAAAACACGATTATCTGCTGCACCACCCGTTTGAATCTTTTGGGCCGATCATTGATTTAATCAAACAGGCCGCGGCTGATGGCAGCGTGCTGGCAATCAAACAAACCTTGTACCGTACTGGCGCCAGTTCGCCGATTGTTGATGCGCTGGTAGCCGCCGCCCATGCCGGTAAAGAAGTCACGGTGGTGGTTGAACTGCGCGCCCGTTTTGATGAAGAAGCCAACGTTGCACTGGCTGCCAAATTACAAGAAGCCGGCGCCCATGTGGTCTACGGCATTGTTGGTTATAAAACCCACGCCAAAATGCTGCTGATCCTGCGCCGTGAAAATAACAAACTGCGCCGTTATGTTCATCTTGGCACCGGTAACTATCACCGCAGCACATCACGGGTGTACACCGATTACGGGTTGCTGACCTCGGATAAACAAATCGGTGAAGACGTTAACAACCTGTTTATCCAGCTGACCAGCCTCGGTAAAGTGCCGCAAATGCATAAATTGCTACATGCGCCGTTTACGCTGCATACCGGTATTTTGGACAAAATCGAACGTGAAATTGACCATGCCAATAACGGCAAACCAGCGCGGATGATTATTAAGGTCAACGCCGTGGTGGAGCCGGAAATGGTGCAGGCGTTCT
The DNA here is from genome assembly GCA_946885755.1 of uncultured Methylophaga sp. The sequence goes on from CAMPHB010000036.1 coordinate 6,344, forward strand.
ACCGGGCGTCGATGGCCGGCGTTAAAGTTGATTTGATTGTCCGAGGTATTTGTACCTTGAAACCAGGCGTTGAAGGCATTTCTGACAATATTCAGGTGCGCAGTATTATTGGCCGCTTTTTAGAGCATACCCGGGTGTTTTATTTTGAAAATGAGGGCAATCCGGAGATCTGGTGTGCCAGTGCTGATTTGATGAAGCGTAATTTGCTGCGCCGCGTTGAAACTGCTTTCCCGATTGAATCGAAAAAACTGCGTCAGCGGATTATTGAAGATTTACAGCTTTATCTGGATGATAATTCGCAGGCTTGGATTTTGTCGGCAGATGGCCGTTACAAGCGCGTTGAAGGCAGCGATAACGACGAAAAAATTGCCGTACAAAGCCGTCTCCTGGAACAAATGGCCGCTACCCTCTGATGGATAAAATCGCGCTTTTTAATCTCAAAGGCGGCGTTGGCAAAACCACTTCAGCGGTTAATATTGCCTGGCATGCGGCCAATGAGGGCATTCCTACCCTGCTCTGGGACCTGGATCCACAAGGTGCCGCCAGTTGGTTGCTGCAGCGTAAAGCCAGGTCAAAAAGCGAACCTAAAAAAGTGCTGGCCGGTAAAACGGCGATTGGCGAACTGGTCAAAGCAACCGATTATGCGAATCTGGATATTATTCCGGCGGATTTTTCATTCCGGCAGCTGGATGTGTTGCTGGCCGGACTTGACAGTAAAAACAACCCGGTTGAAAAACTGCTGGCACCGTTCAGTGAACAATATGCGCTGGTGATTCTCGATTGTCCGCCGAGTTTTTCAACATTAAGCGAACAGATTTTTGATACCGCTGATTCGCTATACATGCCGTTAATTCCAACCCATTTATCGCTGCGCACCTTTGAGCAGACTCGCGATTTTTTCAAAGCACACAATTTAAAACCGAAACGGCTGCATGCGTTTTTTAATATGGTGGATCGCCGCCGTTCTTTGCACCGGACCATGCTGGCGCATCCGCCGAAGATGCTCAAACATGGCCTGCAAACAGCGATCCCCTACGCAGCGGTGGTTGAGCGCATGGGCGATTTTCGCGCGCCTTTATCATCGTTTGCTGCCAATACACCTGTCGCCCAAGCTTATCAACAGCTTTGGCAAGAGATCCGGGACACGCTTAGTTAGCGTTTTTCTGTAAAGTCCAGCAGTAGTGGATTTTCGGGTTGCGGGCAAAATCTGCCGGCAAAGTCGCTTTACTGATATCGCTAATCTGAAAGCCGCTTAAAGAGGCCGTATCCAGCTTAAAATCACGCCGGTTGGTAGAAAACACGATTTCCCCGCCGGCACGCAGCAACTGACCGATTTTGCCCAGCATCGCCACATGATCCCGCTGCACATCAAAGACATCGGCCATTTTGCTGGAGTTAGAAAAGGTCGGCGGATCCACAAAAATCAAATCAAACTGTAATTTGTCGTTGATGGCGGTATCGAGCCATGCCGTGACATCGGCGCGGATAAACTGGTGCTGCGGGCCATTGAGCCGGTTCAGCTGTAAATTATCTTCAGCCCATTGCAGATAGGTATTAGACATATCGACAGTCAGGCTGGATTTGGCGCCGCCAGCCGCAGCGTAAACACTGACACTGCCGGTATAGGCAAACAGATTGAGAAAATCTTTGTCGCGGGCCTTTTGCATCACCATTTGCCGGGTAAGGCGGTGATCCAGAAACAAGCCGGTATCGAGATAATCCGTTAGGTTAACCCAGAATTGCAGCCCATTTTCGTGGACGACAAAGCGCTGTTTTAATGCTGCCTGCGCTTCATATTGGTTACTGCCACGCTGACGCTGACGCAGTTTTAAAGCGACATTTTGCGCTGTAACACCGAGGATATCCGGCACGATCTGCATCACCTCATCCAATCGCTGACTGGCTTTCAGTGGATCGATTTGCGCCGGTGGTGCATATTCCTGAACATGCACTTTATCGCCATAAATATCCACCGCCACGGCGTAATCCGGTAAATCAGCGTCATACACCCGGTAACAATCCAGCTCCTGTTTACGCGCCCATTTGGCGAGATGTTTGAAATTCTTTTGCAGACGATTGGCAAACATCTGCGCCTGTTCGGTTAATTCCAGCGGCTGGCTTTCAGGGCGACTTGCCGGTTCATCTGCCATTTTTTCAGCCTGCGGCCAGGGTGTATTGGGCTGCTTGTCTGCTTGTTGTGGTCTGGTTTTACACGCCTTGTAATACAGCACTTCGCAGGCAATCGGCCCGTTATCAAATGGCACCTGGTCAAACAGAGTCAGCCCGGTAAATTTACCCAGGCTGGCATTATCGGTAATCACCGCACTGCGCCAGGCCGGCAGCTTTTCTTGAATGATATTGCCGATGCTTTCAAACAAAAAATGCAGTTCATGCACATTACCCATCCGCGAACCATAGGGCGGATTACAGACCAGCAAACCCTGCTGCGGCAATTGCCGGCTGACCGCTGTCCAATCCAGCAGACGCCGCTGACTGACTTCAATACGATCCGCCAAACCGGCTGCGGTAATA
>CAMPHB010000037.1 GCA_946885755.1 uncultured Methylophaga sp.
CGATGCAGATTGAATCAGGGCAGGTGGCGATTAATGGTATTGTCAAAACCGATCCGAGATTGCCCAGTGGCGGGATTAAAGGCTCTGGTTATGGCCGTGAGCTCGGCCCGCATGGCATTAGAGAGTTCGTTAATGCTAAACAGATCTGGATTAAGTGACTCATAATCTTAAGATTTAAAATTAAACTTCTGGTAGTAGACTAATAAAAACAAGAGGTTAGCCGATTTTTGGCAGGCCGTTTTTTTATACTTGAGGCTTTTTGCGGGGATTAGATCATGCGGTGTTTAATATTACTCGAGCAGACAAATTAACGGCTGAAAGTTGTTCAATTACTTAGTTACAATTCGAACTGCAAAATTAACCATTCGATTATGTTAGTTTGACAGCTCAGTTTTAAACCGGTTTTTAACAGATGCCTCATGCAATAAAACAAACCTTGCTGGTATTCACTTTGTTGCTGGTGATGACAATCTTCTGGCGTTATCTGGTTGATGCGGGCTACTTAAATGAAGCTGCATTACTGCAACATACCGTGTACATAAGACAGTTTGAGTATTCTCTGTGGAGTTTGCTTGGTATCAGTTTACTGTATGTGGTGTTGCTGGCGGTTATGTTCCCACTGACTATTCTGGTGGTCACAACCGGTATGCTTTTTAGCACGGAATGGGCAATGCTTTGCGCCACGCTGGGGGCATTAAGCTCTTCAGCAGCGGGTTATGTTGTTGGTCATTGGCTTGGCCGCGAAACCATCGAAAAGCATGGTGGTAAAACGGTTCGCAGGGCTGAACAGTATATCCAGAACAATAGTTTTAATAGCATGGTACTGATTAATTTGTTGCCCGTTGCACCCTTTACCATGACCAACATGCTCGCCGGCGCCTTCCGGCTTGATTTCCCGCGCTATATGCTCGGCTCGGCCGTTGGCATAATCCCCGGTTTGTTGATTGTGATCGCCTTTGGCGGTCAGTTGGGCAAGCTGATGGTTGCAGGTGAAAATGGACTGTCATTGTCAGCCATCGTTATTGCGATTTCACTGATTTTTTTACTGGTAGGTTTGCTGGTGTATTTGCACAAACGCTTAAATCGTTAAGCAAAGTAAACCCGCATCAATCTGATGGCTGGTGATAGCTCGCCAATACTTCGCTATAAAATTTATCAATATTTTGAGCAAAAACGGCACTGTCATGCTGGCGTGCAAATTCGACTGCCTGCGTTGAAAGCGTTTCACGTAAAGCCGCGTCTTCAATGAGCCGTTTAAGTTTGCTATTCCACGCTTCAATATCATCCAGCGTTTTGAAACCTGTTTGACCTTCCACAATGACGTCATCAATACCACTCGAACGGATGGCAACCACCGGCAGGCCAGCTGACATAGCCTCTAAAATCACCATGCCTTGTGTTTCTGATTTTGAGGCAAATACGAAGATGTCTGCCATTTGATAATAGGCGGGGATATTCTCCGGTGAAACAGCGCCAATAAGCCGGATGATTTTTTGCAGACCTTTCTCGGCAATCCGGTTTTCCAGATATGGGCGATCGTCGCCTTCACCGGCAATTAACAGCCGAACTTGCTGTTGCGTTTGCTGATCCAGACTGGCAATGGCATCAATAAGAAACTTCACATTTTTTTCTTTGCCCAGCCTTGAAACACTGATCAACACCAAATGTTTCTGATCAATACCAAACTGTTGTTTTAATGCTTGCGGTGTCAGTTTGTGCGGGTCATTAAAACCCGCGAAATCAACCCCACTGGGCTGTACACAAATACGGCTTTTCACACCCACCAGCCGTAAATATTCTTCGGTCGAGTAGGTGGGCACCACCACACCATCACATTTATTACAAAAGCGACGAATGATTAAATGGGAGATAACATTGCGAAATAAGGCGCCGGGTAGTGGCACATAATGCGCGTACATTTCGAGTCTGGTGTGGTAGGTATAAATAACCGGACACTGATGCCTTTTGCCCAGCCATAACCCCAAAGATCCGAGCCAGAAGGGGTGGTGCACATGGACCAGATCAGGTTGCTGCTGTTTAAAGGATTTTCTGATCCTCGTCTGAAACGGGTTGGTCAGCCGGAACTCACCTTTGCTGCCAAAGGCAAACAAGGTTTTCACCCGGGTGCATGATGAATCCGAGTGTTTCTCGCCACTGTAATCCGGGGCGAAGATATGTACCTGGTGTCCGCGGTCTCGTAAGCCTTTTGCCAGCCAGTCGATAGAAATAGTGACGCCGGAAATAAAAGGGAAGAAATTATTGGTAAAAAAGGCAATGCGTTTGGGTTTATCCCGATATTTTGAATCATCAATGCTGAAGTGGGTATAAAAGTCGCGGTCTTCGTAGATGACCTCACGCAACTTGAGCCCTATCAGCACCAATAAACTGATAACGACTAAAAACCGTGTAAAACTGACATAAAAGAATGTATAGGTTGCTGACCAGATACTCGTTAAAGTCCGCTGCCAGGAGGACTGACTGATCTGCGGCATTACCGGCGTGATGCTGACCTCATCGGCCGACACGTTCACCTTCACAAAATGATGATAACTGTTCTTGTCATCAACAATTACGCCACCGGCACCGCCCGTTGTTATATAACGAACGCCATCAATCGTTTGGTCGGCATACAGCGCCAGATTCGCAGAAAAAACCAAATCAACGTGATGTTTGCGTAGTAATTGATGCAGTTCGCGTCCTATCTCTTCATCATTGAAATAGTTGTCATCTGCAAAAGCCGAGCTGTTTTCCAGTTTGGGATGAATCGGTAAACCCAGAAAAACAAAGCGGTTTTGTGCCGAGGATTGGCTCAATTCTTGATTAAGCCACTGCATTTGCCATTCATAAGGGGTATTGCCGGTATTATCGAGAAAAATAAACTGATTGTTATTAGCGGTGAAAGAAAAAAACGGTGGGCCAAAGTGCTCAAAGAAACGAAAATCACCAAAATCACTGTCTTCGTTTTCACCATAAGTCAGCAACCAGGGCATTTGCAGCCCTTCGAGCATTTTAATGAGGGAGCGATAATTCTCTTCCGCTCCATCACTGACCGCATTACCCGCTGAAATGAGAAATGCTGCTTCAGACTGGTTCAGTCTGGGGATAAATTGCTTCTGAAAAATGCTCGAAGAGTTATTAATATTACCAACCACAACAAACTCAAATTGTGTTTTATCCTTCAGGGCTGTCTGAATAGCCTCTATTTTGGATAAGTGCAGGGAAGCATATTGGGTTTCGGAAAAGTTCAAATACAACTGATAGCCGACCAGCAAAGCGATCAAGGTGGCATTGAGGTAGTAAACAATCTTTAGTTTGGTTTTTCTGAGCATTTAGTTTGGTCAGGGTATGAGCTTCGAAATAAACACAGAATATCAGGCTAAGAGGTTAATGCCGTTGATTGATCTCATAGTTGAACGGAATAAGACAAAATAGCAATTATCCAAGTCGTGGCGACTGCAATGGTTGCTGCACAATATTTATATTTTCTTGATATTTTTTCGATAAAAACCTCATCTTTGTTAAGGCATACTCAGCTGATAAAACAATCACATTGATGTCATGTATCAAATGACCGTCTACTTAATTACTAGGGGATATACAGCCAAAATACAGGATCATTGAGGTCCAGTATTTAACTACTGGCAGGCATAATCACTAAGTTATGAATACTTCAGTACTGAATATTTTGATTGTCGAAGATCAGGTTGCACTTGCTGAGAATCTGTTCGAATTTTTTGAGGACAGCCACTTTGCGCTCGATTTTGCAGCAGATGGTTTAACGGCATTGCATTTGCTGGCAACCAATGAGTATGACGTGATTGTACTCGACATCATGTTACCGGGATTGTCCGGTTATGAAATATGCCGTCGAGTTCGTCAGGATTTAAAGAAAAATACACCCATCATTATGGTAACGGCGAAAGGCACATTGCCTGATAAAGAAGAGGGTTTTGGCGTCGGCGCTGACGATTATTTGGTTAAACCATTTGATCTTAGAGAATTGCAACTCCGGATCGAAGCGCTCTCCCGCCGACAATTTACAAATAGTTCGGTGAAAAAGGTTGGAAGCCTCAACTTTGATCCTGGTCGGCTTATGTTGCGTTATGGCGAAGTCGCCAGCGTCGAACTGAGCGGGATCGCCGCTAAAATTATCGAATCTTTGTTTGATGCTTACCCCAGATATTTATCACACGAAATTTTAGCTGAGCAGATTTGGGGCAGCCCTGATATAGAAACACAAACGCTGCGAACTCATATCTATAACTTGAGGCAAATCCTGCAAAAATCCCTCGGTTTTAATCTTGTAAAAACTATGCATGGCAGAGGCTATCGACTGCAAACACCAGAAGAATCGGGTAGTGCTGAATGAGCATGTCTCTGGCAACGCGTATTTATCGGACCATTTTTGCGGTCAGTTTTCTGACCATCATTTTGACACTCATCATTATCGAGTTTATCTATGAGGATATGGAGGCTACGATTTTAGAAGTAGAACTCGGTAACGAGTTTGACTTTTATAGCCGAAAAATCAGTGAGCCCGACTTTGAAATTTGGCGCACAGCCAATGTGACGGTTGCATTTGTCGGCGCCCGGCAATCAGCATCGCCACCATTACCAAAACACTTCCATGGTATTAAAGCCCCTGCCTCAGAAGAAATAGACTTTGAAGACAGCCACTTTTTAGTACTGGCCAGGCATGTTGCGCATCCCCAAGGGACTTTGTTTATTTCTCAAGACATTACCGCGATGGAAGAGCGTGAAATTTTTTTCCAGCTATCCATGCTCGGGCTGGTACTTGTGATGACCTTTATCGGTTTTGTTTTGTCACGTCTGGGCGCCAAAAAACTGGTTAAACCCTTACAAAAACTGACACATGCCATACAGAAAACGACGCCTGGCAAAAGCATGCAACGACTGGAAAATGATTACATTGAGCATGAATACAACAACATCGCCAATGCCTTTAATCGTTTTTTAGATGCAATGGAAGATTTTGTGCAGCGTGAAAATATGTTTATCAAAACCGCCAGCCATGAGCTTCGCACACCAATTGCCATCTTATCCGGTGCGCTTGATGTGATTGAAAAACGTCAGCAATTATCCGCGGCGGATAAACAGACGATGAGGCGTATCCGGCAAACCGTAAATAACATGCAGGTAGAGGTGAATACGCTGTTAGCCTTGCTTCGTAATGAACAGCCCGGAAGTGATTCGCAAATCTCTTTAGGCATGCTTATTCAGGATGCCAACGAGGAAATCCAAAACGAAATGCCAATAGCGGCTGAGCGGCTGAATCATCTTGAATCAAACTATGACGAGCAGCTTGTGCATACTCATCGCTCACTCGTGAGAATGCTGCTACGCAACTTGCTGCATAACGCGCTTCAGCATACCCATGGCGAAGTATGCATTCAGTCAAGTGACAGCGTTATCAAGGTTACGGATTTTGGCAGTGGTTTGCCGTCAGATATTCACCAACGCTTAACAAGTCACCCCAATGAGCAGCCACTGCATTCTCAGGAAACACGTTTTGGCCTGCTGATCGCACAGATGATCAGTGAAAAACTCAATCTGAAACTAAGTGTCGCCCAGTCAGACACTGGCGGTACCACTATCGAGATTAATTTCACCTCGAAGATATAAATCACATGACGGCAACATTTGAAAAACGTACCGGTATCAACCGGCTGGTATTTGCGACCTACTATTCGCTGCGAGGGCTATGTTCATGCGTGCGTTATGAATCAGCATTCAGACAAGAACTGGTTATTTTTCTGCTGTTGTTACCGGTGGTGTTTATGGTCGGCTTTACTGCAATTGAGCGACTGGCATTGATCGGGGTGATGGTGGCTGTAATGGTCGTTGAGGCTATCAACTCCGCCATTGAGTGCACGCTCGACAGGATCAGCACTGAATTGCATCCACTGGCTGGTCGAGCCAAAGACTATGGTTCTCTCGCGGTGTTCATGACGCTGTTGGTCGCTTTGGCCACTTGGCTGGTCCTTTTATGGCCAAAATTTGCTTAGTTAACTGAAATCACAATACCAATGAAACGTAATTACCTAGCCTGGCTTGGCCCCTATCAAATTCTGCTGAAATTGTTACTGGTAGGGCTGGCAATTTTATCCTTATCTCGCTGGGGCCTGGCTATTTGGCAGTGGGAAAGGGTTACTGCGGCAATAGATATACCGACTTTTGTTATCCAGGGTATTCGTGCTGATCTCATCATGATGGGCATGTTAATTGCACCACTGGCATTGTTGATGCCGCTATTGGTGAATAAATTTACCTGGGCTTTATGGCAAAAAGTGGTCTGGGTTTGGGGTGTGTTTATCATCATATTGGTGGTATTTATGGAAACCGCCACACCTGCTTTTATTATCCAGTATGACTTGCGCCCCAACAGGTTGTTTGTTGAATATCTTCAGTACCCAAAGGAAGTCTTTTCAACATTATGGGAAGGATTTAGGGCGCCACTTATCATCGGTATCTCCCTGACCATTATTGCGGGTCTGATTATCAGCAAGGTTTTGCAGAAATGGTTGTCGCAGTATCGGCTTGACTGGCCGGTATGGAAGCTTTGGTTAACCTGGCCAGTTCTGGTATTACTTCTGGTGGTGATGATTCGTTCAACGCTGGCACACCGACCTGCAAATCCAGCGATTTTTGCTATAACCTCAGATGCCATGGTGAACAGTCTTATCATCAACTCCAGTTGGTCAGTTTATTTCGCAATCTACAATATGCAGCATGAGGCGGAAGCCGGCGAAGTTTATGGGACGCTAACCGATGATGAGATCATGGCAGAAATGGACCAAAACTATCCTTGGTTAAACGCTGATCCGGATGCGCCGTTTCCGACCTTAAACAAACGTCAAGCATCGATAAAACGCAACAAACCACTCAACCTTGTGATTATTCTTGAAGAGAGTATGGGGGCAACGTTTGTGGAATCGCTGGGCGGTGAACACGCAGTAACCCCCGAACTTGAAAAGCTTAAAGATAAAGGTTGGTGGTTTGAACAGCTGTATGCCACGGGTACACGCTCTGTTCGCGGAATTGAGGCGACCGTCAGTGGCTTTTTGCCTACCCCTGCAAGAAGTGTCGTCAAGCTCTCTCTATCACAGCAGAATTTCTTTACCATTGCAGATTTATTGAATCATAAGGGCTACTTCACTGAATTTATCTATGGTGGCGAATCGCACTTTGACAATATGGCGACATTCTTTATTGGCAATGGCTTTGAGTCGGTTATCGATCAAGACAACTATGAGAATCCTGTCTTCGAAGGCAGCTGGGGTGTTTCGGACGAGGACTTGTTTAACAAAGCCCATAATCGCATCAGCGAAATGCACCAAAAAGGACAGCCTTACTTTAGTTTGGTATTTACATCCAGTAACCATTCGCCCTATGAGTTTCCGGATGGACGAATCGACCTTCATGTTCCTGAGAAGCAGACCGATTTGAATGCTGTTAAATATGCCGATTACGCCTTAGGCGCGTTTTTTGATAAGGCTATGCAAAGCGACTATTGGCAAGACACCCTATTTTTGGTTATTGCTGATCATGATCTGAATGTATATGGTGATGCTTTGGTACCTATCGAAAGATTCCAAATCCCGGGGCTCATCCTTGGCGCTGATATTAAGCCAAAGCGAATTAAGACGGTGGCAAGTCAGATTGATATGGCACCTACCTTATTGTCGTTGATGGGGATTTCGGCGGAAACACCAATGATCGGCAGAGATCTGAGCCGTCCTGAAGAGCACCAATCGCCAGGTCGTGCCTTGATGCAATTTGCTAACTACTTTGCGTTAATGCAGGGTGAAAAAGTGACTGTGTTGAGGCCTCAAAAAGAGGCACTTGAGGGCTATTATTCACCTGATGAACGGCAGTTAAAAATTATCGGACCAGCAAAAAAAGAAGATGCACACGAAGCGTTGGCACATGTTTTACTGCCATCATGGCTTTATCGTCAGCAGCTTTACGATATGCCACTCGGACATCCGGCGCACAGATGATTGTAATGCGCTCTATAAAATAATAAGTTTCAGGTATTGCCCCTTATTTTTTGCTGCTGAAAAGTGCCCTGACACGTTTATCGGGCCTTGGGGTAAGCAGAATACTGGTATCCGTTTTATATAGTTTTATTTTTAGCTAACATAAAAAAACACCCCGGTGATACCGGGGTGTTTTTTAGGTTATAACTTCATGAAGCTGTTACTTCTTAATTTAGAACTGTGACGCCCTCTGCCATCAACTCCATTGATTCAAGAAGGTCATCTTCCATATAGCCATCGACGCTGACTAAATCACCAACATCAACTTGCTGATAGCCGATGTTATCTAATGGGTCATAGAACAGCTCTGTTGTATCAACAGTTACTGATTGAATCCCTTTATCGATAGTGAATTCTCCTGAATCAACATTAGTTACAGTGCCGACTACAGTGGTCTCACCAACATCAATAGGGCTTGTATCAGTGAATGAAGTAGTTTCTTCATCATCTGAGTTTGCATAAAAGTAGGTGCCTAAGTCTTCTACATAGACACTACCAGCTTCAATCTTAGAAACCTCTGCAAAATCATCATCAATTTCACCATAGACGCGAACTTTATCACCATCAAACAGCAGTGCGCCTTCTTCATCCACCCATGACCAATCGTCCATTTCGACTAAGATAGTACCTTTGCCATAATCCAATGTGAAACTGTTTGGCTTTGTTTCAACAGCAGTACCAC
>CAMPHB010000038.1 GCA_946885755.1 uncultured Methylophaga sp.
TTGCATGAATACCCCGGATCATCGGCGTTAAGTGCGGTATAAATGTCAGCCCCACTGGGCCACCGGCCATTTGTGTCAGTGTTTGCCGGATCTCCGGTAAATGCCGGTGTCCCGACACGCCGTAAGCTTTCATGTTTTCACCGGCTTCAGTCAGCAAAGTGCCCAGCGCAGCTTTACGGCCGGCGCCACTGGTGCCTGATTTGGCATCGGCTATCAGCTGCTGTGGATCAATCAGACCAGCTTTTAATAACGGATAAAAACCCAGTTGCACGGCCGTTGGATAACAACCAGCGACAGCCACCAGCTGCGCGTTACGGATTTCAGCACGATTTAATTCCGGCAGCCCATAAACCGCCTCGGTGGCATACTCAGGGCAGGTATGCGGTGTGTTGTACCACTGTGCCCACAAATCAGTGTCTTTCAGCCGGAAGTCTGCCGATAAATCAATGACCCTTACGCCGCGCTGCATTAATGCCGGCACACTGCTCATCGCCACCGTATGCGGCGTTGCAAAAAACACCACATCACATTCTGCCAACGCATCGTCGTCAGGTTCCGTAAATTGCAGATCCAGATGCCCACGCAGATTCGGAAACATATCGGCAACTGGCATGCCGGCCTCGCTGCGCGATGTGATAATGCGCAGTTCAACATCCGGGTGACCGACCAGCAGTCTCAGCAGTTCGACGCCGGTGTAACCCGTGCCACCGACAATTGCCACTTTAATCATAAAGATTCCTGTAAAGCCTGATGCGCAACATCATAAAAGAGCACAGTTTAAAGCAAAAGTCCCGGAGCTTGTTTATCAAGCCAGGGATCGATGCGGCTGGGTGTTGTGTGTTTATCCATCTGATTCAGCCATTGCAACGGCGTGCTGGTGACCACTTCAGCTTCAACTTGCATGGCTTGCCATTGTAGCTGCCAGAATTGATTGGCGCTGCGCAGAAAATAACCGCCGTTATCAGGGTTTTGTTGCTGAAATGCCAGCAGATCAGTCACTAAGCTTTTTAAGCGCTGGCTGATAGCAGGCCCAAAGCTGGCTGTCGGGCACCAGCAGGTAATCTGTTCGCCGCTTAACGGCAGTGGTTGCCAGCGCAGCAATGTTGCCAGCAGGTCACTGACTGCGTTAGGGCCACTAAATGACAAATGATGCCACTGCCCCCAGCTGCTCATCAGCAAAACATCCAGACTGGCAACAAGGTTGGTCTGCGCCGAGCTGAAACTTAAGGGATCATTTTGTTTGCTGCTCATTTGCAAGCCTTGCTGCTGCAAATGATCCAGCGGCGCCGGCTGTAAATTGGCCAGCAGAATAATATTGTTGGCACAGGCGGGCTGATGAAGGGATTCATCGGTTGCTGGCGGCAATGATTCAGCCAGTACCGAGCGTCTTAACAACTGACTGAGCTCAAGGATATGCTGACCGGCAAGCTGGGCATGGGGATCATTGACCCGCAGCCAGCTGCTACGGGTTAGCAGCCCGTTAACAATCGCAAAAGCCAGCACATTAACCAGTGCCTTATCCTGATACAAAGCTTGTGGCGGTGGATTGCCCGGAGGCAGATCACTGAGTTGCCAGGGTGATTGTTGAGTTGACCGGTTCAGGGTTAATTGTTCAAGACCTTGCTCGGTAAATGCCGGTAAATCCAGTTGCCGGATAACGTCAGCCTGTGGCTGCTGTTTCAACGACAGCCGTTTACGTGCGGTTTTAAGTGCAGCGTCGTTTAAAGCATGCTGACGGGCAAATCGCTGGGCATTGTCGATCAGGCTCGACAGCCATTGCCAGCGCTGCGCCGGTTGTTGCAGTAATGGCCGTAAGCCTTGCAGCAAGGGCTGGTCCAGTTCCCGTAATTGCTGCGCAGACCATTGCCAGTCGGTAACCGCTGCCGATATAAACTGCCGGCGCCAGGGAAAAGCCGGATGTAATACTTTGTGTGACAGCCGCTCCTGTGTTTGCCAATATAACGACTGTCTGGCGCGCTGTACGACATCGGCATCCGGATTGTCTGCTGTTAATGCAGTAAATTGCAGATTGGCAAGGGCCAGCGCCGTGCTATCGGTCTCGTCATTTTCCAATGCTTGTTTTAAACGCTGGCTCAAAGCCGCGGTTTGCGGGAATAACGAAAATTGCGCTGCCGCCACTAACAGTGGCAAATCGTGGCGCCCATCAGCCAAAAATGCCTGATACCAGCACGCTATAAAACGATCCAATAATGCCTGAGCGCTGGTGGGCGTCACGGCACCAAAATCCAGCAAACTATGCTGTTGCTGCTGAGCCTTCAAGCGGTCAGCAATAGGGGCGTAATCAGCTTGTTCATCACTGGCGATCAGCCACCACAATGGCAGACTGCCGGCGATAACCAGCCCGTTGCTGTAAAAGTCATCGAGTCGGCGTTGTATTTCAGGATGCAGGCGGACATCCGCCTCACTGACCAGCAATGTGGTCAGTTCAATGCCAAGTTCGGCAGCCCAGTCGCAGAGCGCGTCACATTTATCTTGCAGCAGTTGTATGGCGTCAGCCGAAAGCTGCGAGCTGTGCACCAGCCATATGCTAAACGGCGTGGCTGAGGGATAACAGAGGCCATTAAAAGCAGTTAATAAATAGACACCACGTAAGGCATAACGGCGCATCGCCTTGCGGCGAAACTGAAAATTACGATCGACGCTGCTGGCGGCGCGCAGACTGCTGGTTTCGGGCTGATAATCAACAATGCCGGCAGGACAGTCGTCACTGATATAGGCAGGCAATAACTTAAAATTGCCATGTAAAATCAGCGGCAGTAAATGCAAAAATAAAGGCTGGGGATGTGGCGCCAGTGACGTCAAACGGCTTAACTGAACGCGGTTATGCGCCTGAAAAAGCCGCAATAACTGCGCGCGATCCCCGGCCATGGTTAATGACGGAAATGCCGCATGCCGGTAAATACCATGGCAATGCCGTGTTCATCGGCGGCAGCAATTACCTCATCATCGCGCATCGAACCGCCCGGCTGAATAACGGCTTTGATCCCTGCCTCAGCAGCGGCATCCAGACCATCACGGAACGGGAAAAACGCATCAGAGGCCATGACCGCGCCGGGCACAGTCAAACCGGCATCTTCAGCTTTGATACCGGCGATGCGGCTGGACACCACACGACTCATCTGACCGGCGCCAATACCAACAGTCTGTTGGTTTTTGGCATAGACAATAGCGTTGGATTTAACGTATTTGGCTACCCGCCAGGCAAACAACAAGTCGCTGAGCTGCGCGGCATCGGGTGCCAGTTTGGTAACAACTTTAAGCTGATCGGCAGTCACCAGCTGAATATCACGATCCTGTACCAGCAGTCCGCCGGTAACCCGCTTGAAATCAAGGTCTTTTGCCGCTTGCAAAGGCAGAGCACCGCAGATCAGCAACCGGACATTGGCTTTTTTACCGACGATCTCAGCAACACCTGCGGCGACGCTCGGTGCAATAATGACTTCAACAAATTGCCGGTCAATAATGGCCTGCGCCGTGGTCACATCGAGTTCCCGGTTAAAGGCAATAATGCCGCCAAACGCAGAGGTCGGATCGGTCTGAAAAGCGCGATCATAAGCAGTCAGCAAATCATCAGCGCAGGCCACACCACAAGGGTTTGCATGTTTAACAATGACGCAGGCCGGCTGTTCGGTGAAAGCTTTAACACATTCCAATGCAGCATCGGTATCGGCAATATTGTTGTAGGACAGTTCTTTGCCCTGCAATTGCACCGCAGCGGCAATCGAGCCGGATTCAGGGTTAGCTTCACTGTAGAACGCTGCCTGCTGATGCGGGTTTTCACCGTAGCGCATATCCTGTTTTTTTATAAACTGGCTGTTAAAGGTGCGTGGAAAGGCAATTTTG
The DNA here is from genome assembly GCA_946885755.1 of uncultured Methylophaga sp. The sequence goes on from CAMPHB010000038.1 coordinate 3,865, forward strand.
CTGCCATCGCCGGCGATCGTGCCGAGATAATTGGCAATCATGCCGTCATAACGGGCAGTGTGTTCAAATGTTTTCAGTGCCAGATCAAAGCGGGTGGCATCATCGGTGGCGCCGTTGTTTTTGATCTGCGCGATTACCCGCTGGTAATCAGACGGATCAATTAATACCGTCACATCAGCATGATTTTTAGCGGCTGCCCGCAACATGGTCGGGCCGCCGATATCAATGTTTTCAATGGCTTCTGGCAACGTGCAGTCATCCCGAGCCACAGTCGCTTCAAACGGATATAAATTCACCACCACCAAATCAATCGGCTGGATGTCATGTTCAGCCATGATGCCGTCATCGGTGCCGCGACGGCCCAGCAGGCCACCATGAATTTTTGGGTGCAGGGTTTTAATGCGGCCCGCCATCATTTCCGGAAAACCGGTGTGATCGGAGACTTCAATAACCGGCAATCCGGCTTCAGCCAAGAGTTTGGCAGTACCGCCGGTAGACAATAATTCAATATTCAGAGCGTGAAGTTGTTCAGCGAGGGCGACAATACCGGTTTTGTCAGAAACACTTAACAAAGCGCGTTTAATCGGGTTCATGCAGATTCCAGAAAATTAAAAAAACGGCTTACAGGCCGTATTGTTTGAGTTTTTTGCGCAGCGTGCCGCGGTTGATGCCGAGAATTTCAGCGGCGCGGCATTGATTACCCTGGGTATGTTCCAGTGTGGCCTTGAGCAGGGGGATTTCCACTTCGGTCATCAGCATCGCGTAGAGATTAGCGGTGGGTGTGCCGTCAAGCTGTTCAAAATAAGCATGCAGTGCGTGTTCGACACATTCTTTTAGCGGTGCGTGCTGGCTTTCCGGGCGGACGCCCAGTTGTACGCAACCTTCAACATCAGAGTCGAGCGCTTTGTTCATGCGGCAAGCGGGTCCTTTTGCTGGGCCTGTTCGGCCAGTTGCGTAAAAAAAGCTTCAGTGTATGCCAGTTGATCCGCGGCATCTTCCAGTTGGTTCATTTGCTGGCGGAAAGCATTACCATCGCGTAAACCCTTGCTGTACCAGGCAATATGTTTACGCGCCATTCGTACACCGGAATACTCTCCGTAGAAATCGTACAGCGTCTTGAGGTGTGTAATCAAGATGTCACGAACTTCTGTTAAAGGCGGCGGTGATAAATGCTGACCGCTGTCAAGATAATGCAGGATCTGCTGAAACAACCACGGATTGCCCTGTGCCGCGCGGCCGATCATTATGCCGTCAGCACCGGTTTTCAGCAAAACCTGCCGGGCTTTTTCCGGACTGTCTATGTCGCCATTGGCAATCACCGGAATATTAATGCGGCTTTTGATTTCAGCAATGGTGTCGTATTCGGCATCGCCCTGATACAAATCGGCGCGGGTGCGGCCGTGTACCGCCAGTAACTGAATGCCGGCCTGTTCGGCAATTTGTGCAATGCGAACGCCATTTTTGTTTTGCCGATCCGCGCCAGTACGGATTTTTAAGGTGACCGGTACACTAACGGCGTTAACCACAGCATCGAGAATGTCACCAACCAGTTTTTCATGCGGCAGCAGTGCTGAGCCTGCCATGGCATTACAGACTTTCTTTGCCGGACAACCCATATTGATATCAATAATATGTGCGCCCTGATCGACATTATGCCGGGCAGCATCCGCCATCATTTGTGGATCGGCGCCGGCGATTTGCACGCTGCGCGGCTCCGGTTCACCGTCATGATTAGCACGCAGCAGGGATTTTTTGCTGGCCCACAGGGCTTTGTTGGCGGTGATCATTTCCGATACCGCCATACCGGCGCCAAGTTTACGGCACAGCTGCCGGAACGGCCGGTCGGTGACACCGGCCATCGGTGCTAAGAATAAATTATTGGGCAGTGTATAAGGACCGATTTGCAGGGTTTTAAGCGACATAGCGCACTCCCGACAATCGCATCCAGTCATCAAATTGCTGGGCTTTTTGCATATTAAAATGTGGTCGATAAACGGCGCTGACGTCTTCGGCCTGACTATCGAGAATGCCTGACAAAACAATATTACTGCCGTCATGGGTGAGGTCAGCAAATAATGGCGCCAGTTGCATTAACGGACCGGCGAGAATATTGGCCAGCAGCAGATCATACTGCAGCGCCGGGCAATCCTGCGGCAAATAGGTTTCGACAGTGACGTTATTACGCCGGGCATTTTCTTGTGTGGCTTGCAGTGCCTGCGGATCGGTATCAACGCCAATCACCCGCCGGGCACCTAATAAAGCGGCAGCGATGCCGAGAATACCGCTGCCACAGCCATAATCAATTACGGTTTTGCCTTTCACATCGGCTTTATCTAACCAGTGCAAACATAAAGCGGTGGTCTGATGGGTGCCGGTGCCAAAAGCGAGACCGGGATCCAGCAAAATATTCACAGCATTATTTTGTGGCGGCTGATGCCAGCTGGGCACGATCCATAATTTTTCACCAAAGCACATGGGCTGGAAGTTATCCATCCAGGCGCGTTCCCAGTCTTTGTCCTCAACGGCTTCCATTTTAAATAGCGGTAATTCGCCGCTGAAAAAAGGTTTTACCGCCGCCCGCATCTCAGCTTCGCTGGTGGCCGCATCAAACAACGCAATTACTTGTGTCGCTGACCACAACGGTGTTTCACCAATCGGCGGCTCATAAATCGGCTGATCAGCACTGTCCTGAAACGTTACCGCCGCCGCGCCAGCCTCGCTTAAAGCGTCGGACAGCGCGTCGGCAGCGTCAGGTGTGCTGTTGAAAATAAACTGGACCCAGGCCATCGCAATGACGGCTTACAGGCCGAGTTTTTTCTCGAGATAGTGAATGTTGGTGCCACCGGCCTGAAAATGGGTGTCATCCATAATGTCACGGTGCAATTCGACATTGGTTTTGATGCCGTCGATACCGATTTCTTTCAGCGCTGTTTGCATACGGGCAATCGCTGATTCGCGGGTATTGCCGTAGGCGATCAGTTTGCCAATCAGCGAATCATAATTCGGTGGCACCCGGTAGCCACTGTAAAGGTGTGAATCCATACGAATGCCAGCACCACCTGGTGCATGGTAATGCGTCACCACACCGGGGCTGGGCATAAAGGTACGCGGATCTTCGGCATTGATACGGCATTCAATGGCGTGGCCGCGTAGTTTGATGTCTTCCTGCTTCACCGACAGCGGCAAACCGGAAGCGATCTTGATTTGCTCGGCGACCAGATCGATATCGGTGACCCGTTCGGTAACCGGATGTTCAACCTGAATACGGGTATTCATTTCGATGAAATAAAACTCACCGTCCTGATATAAGAATTCAAAGGTACCGGCACCGCGATAACCAATGCGCACACAGGCATCAGCGCAGATTTTACCCATGCGATCACGCATTTCCTGGGTAATACCGGGCGCGGGTGCTTCTTCGACTACTTTCTGATGACGGCGCTGCATTGAGCAATCACGTTCACCCAGGTGCACAGCATTACCGTGTTCATCGGCCAGCACCTGGAATTCGACATGGCGCGGGTTTTCCAGGAATTTTTCCATATAGACCACATCGTTACCAAAGGCCGCTTTGGCTTCGGATTTGGTCAGGGCAATGGCATTTAGCAAATGGGCTTCGCCGTGCACTTCACGCATACCCCGGCCGCCACCACCGCCGGCGGCTTTGATGATGATCGGATAGCCGATTTCACGCGCTAAACGCAGGTTGGTCTGATCATCGTTACCCAGCGGGCCGTCAGAGCCTGGCACGCAGGGTACACCAGCCGCTTTCATGGCTCTAATGGCCGACACTTTGTCACCCATCAAGCGGATGGTTTCAGCGCGCGGGCCGATAAACACAAAGCCGCTTTGTTCGACCCGTTCAGCAAAGTCAGCATTTTCTGACAAAAAGCCATAACCGGGATGGATCGCCGTGGCATCGGTAATTTCAGCAGCACTGATTAATGCCGGAATATTTAGATAACTCTGATTGGACGGTGCTGGACCAATACAGACCGTTTCGTCGGCCAGCAATACGTGTTTCAGGTCACGATCCACATCAGAGTGCACCGCAACAGTTTTGATATCCAGTTCCCAGCAAGCGCGCAGGATACGCAGCGCAATTTCGCCCCGGTTGGCAATAACAATTTTATCAATCATGGTAGAAGATTATCCGCAGTTTGGATCAGCATGGATGCCGGCTGTGGCCGGCACAAGGCTTTAAGCGATAACGATCAGCGGTTCGTCATATTCAACCGGGTGACCGTCTTCGACCAAAATGGCTTTAACGGTGCCACTGCGATCGGCTTCGATCTGGTTAAACATTTTCATCGCTTCAATAATGCAAATCACATCACCGGCATTGACCTGCTGACCCACTTCAACAAATGCCGCAGCTTCCGGTGAAGAAGAGCGGTAAAAGGTACCGACCATCGGCGAGCGGATAGCATTGGCTTCATTGCTGGCTTTTTGTGCGGCCTTGGTATCAGCATCACTGCTGGCAGCCGGTGCCGGTGCTGCTGAAGGCGCTGGTGCCGGTGCCTGATAACTTTGCGGCTGCGGCGCATAATGTACCGGAGCCGAACTGCTGTTGCGGCTGATACGTACCGATTCTTCGCCTTCAGAAATTTCAATTTCGGCAACATCAGATTCTTGGATCAGATCAATCAGTTTTTTAATTTTACGAATATCCATGGATTAACCTTTGTTGATGTGATGAATGGCAGCTTGTAGTGCCAGAGAATAACCTTGTGCGCCCAGACCGCAAATAACGCCCAGCGCCAGTTCCGAAAAATAGGAATGCTGACGAAACGCTTCACGGCGATGGATGTTTGATAAATGCACTTCGATAAACGCAATATCAACCGCTGCCAGCGCATCACGCAGTGCGACAC
>CAMPHB010000039.1 GCA_946885755.1 uncultured Methylophaga sp.
CCGGTGGTGAGCGTCGCCGGGTCGCCTTGTGCCGGTTGCTGCTCGATAACCCCGATATGCTGCTGCTGGATGAGCCAACCAACCATTTAGATGCCGAATCCATCGCCTGGATCGAACGCTTTTTACAGGAATATCCGGGCACAGTCGTGGCCATCACCCATGATCGCTATTTTCTTGATAATGCCGCCGGCTGGATTCTGGAGTTGGATCGCGGTCGCGGTATTCCTTACGAGGGTAATTACTCTTCGTGGCTGGAGCAAAAAGAAAAACGTCTGGAGCAGGAAGCCAAAGAAGAAGCCTCACATCGCAAGGCGATTCAGGCCGAGCTGGAATGGGTGCGTCAGGGCGCCAAGGGTCGGCAGGCTAAATCTAATGCACGACTGAAACAGTTTGAAGAAATGAATTCTAAAGAATTCCAACAACGAAATGAAACCCAGGAAATCTATATTCCGCCTGGTCCGCGTCTGGGCGATAAGGTTATTGAATTGCATAACGTTACCAAATCCTACGGTGACAAATTACTGTTTGATAATCTTAATCTGTCGATTCCACCTGGTGCGATTGTCGGCATTATCGGTGCTAACGGCGCGGGTAAATCGACCTTATTCCGGATGATTACCGGTGAAGAAAAACCCGACGCCGGCGAAATCGAAATCGGCAGCACTGTACAACTGGCATATGTGAATCAGTCACGGGATCTGGACGGTAAAAGAACCGTATTCGAAGAAATCTCCGATGGCAGTGATGTGATTCAGGTCGGTAATTATCAGACACCGTCACGGGCTTACTGTGGCCGCTTTAATTTTAAAGGTTCGGATCAGCAGAAATACGTTAAGGATCTGTCTGGCGGTGAGCGTAACCGGCTACATATGGCCAAACTTTTGAAAGAAGGTGGCAACGTGTTGCTGCTCGACGAACCGACCAATGATCTGGATATCGAAACACTGCGCGCGCTGGAAGAGGCGCTGCTGGCTTTCCCGGGCTCTGCAGTGGTGATTTCGCATGATCGCTGGTTTTTGGACCGGATCTGTACCCATATCATCGCTTATGAAGGTGATTCCAGCGTCAATTTCTTTGAGGGCAATTATTCAGAATATGCTGAAGATTACCGCAAACGTTTTGGCAAAGATCACCAGCCGGAACGCATTAAATACCGGCGCATGAATTAAGCAGCCGCGTTAAATAACCAAAGCGCTTTCGGACCGGTTTACTGACATGTCCCCTGCCAGCGCAGTTTGCGCAGGGGATTTTTGTCTGTTTTTCTTTTGCGATTGTAAAACGCTATCGCACACTGTTTGAATCACCGCAGAACTCCGCCAAAAACAACGTGTCGGTTATTGAGGCGCACCTTAAATGTGCGTAAACTTTTCACAAGCTGATGCTAAAGTGCATTTCCGAAAACACCACCAATAATGGAATTGACTTGCTCAAGGTTTCAGTTTACGGACACAGCAGCAAAGGGTGCACTTTATGGATCGTGAACTGTACAAAGTAATGTACATCAGCTCGGCAACCCGTGAGATGAGTGGTGAAGAACTCGAAACGATGATGGCTAAATGCCGTGAGAAAAACGCCTTTTTTGATATCACCGGTTACATGGTTTATCACGAGGGCAATATCATTCAGCTGCTTGAAGGATCGCGGGCAAAAGTCGAATACATCTACAACACTATCCGCATGGATAGCCGCCACCAAAACATCGTCGAGTTATGTAAGGCACCGATTGAAAACCGGATCTTTTCTGACTGGCAGATGGGATTTCAGTGTATTGACCGGCAACGGATTAAAAAGGTGAATACCATTGAAGACTTATTTCAGGGTGAGTTGAGCCTGCCGCAATTGGAGCAAATTTGCAGTCGCGCCACATTATTTTTTGAGACATTCCTGAAACTGGCCAGACTGGATAATTACACCCAGCTACAAAACCGGATGGCCGCGCTGTAAACCAGCCCTGTTAGCGAAACAAAAACACTTCCCCGTCATCACTGCTAAACAACAAACTGTCGTTGCCAATATTGGCCGATGCAAAAATCGGCCAACCGCTATCAAACAGCGATAGCTGTTGACCGTCATCAGCACCCAGAATCAGCATCTCACCTGACATGGTGCCAAGATATACAGCGTTAGTTGTCAGCACAGGGGAAGCAAAGATCGGCGCTGCGGCCTGATATTGCCAGCGTATTTGAGCCGATTGCTGATCCAGACTAATAACCGCACCGCCGGTCGTGGCAATCACCACTTGCTGGGCGTCAATAGCCGGTGAGGCGAAAATACGGTTTTCCGCCTGAAACGCCCAGATTAACTCACCATTTTCACTATCAAGTTTTAACAGCTTGCCTGCATCAGTGGCGATAAACACGCTGTTGTCGGTCACCGCCGGCGTTGCGTCTACGGCCGAGCCGGCATCTGCCTGCCAGATTAACTGGCCTTGCTGATCCAGCGCATAGACCATGCCGTCATCACTGCCAAAAATCAGTTTGTCACCAACCATCGCAACCGACGAATCAACCGCTGCACCGGTTTTGAAACGCCATTGCAAACTGCCGGTGTCAGCATCGATGGCATATAAATAACCATCTAATGAGCCGATATAAATTTGTTCGCCAAATTTGAGTGGCGAAGCAAACACTTTATCCTGCGTCTGAAAACGCCACTGTAATTCACCCAGATGATTAAGCGCATAAACAAAACCATCATCGCTGCCAAAAATAATCTGTGTGTCAGTAATCAGCGGCGTTGAAAAAATACCGCCATCGCTGTTAAACGCCCATAGCGGCTCGCCATTTTCAATTGCGAGAGCATGTAATGTGCCATCGTAATGGCCACTGTAAACAATGTTGTTGTAAACCACCGGCGAAGCGGCAGCCCCGTCGCCATCTGCAGTAAAGGTCCAGACAGGCGTAGCTAACGCAAGCGGGCCGCTATTGTGCCAGAAGCCGCTACGCTGCAAATCCGCACGAAATATCGCCGTTTCAGTAACACTGTCAGTTTTTTTGCCACAGGCCAGCAATATCATTACCAACAAGCCGGCAACAGCTGTGTACAGTAAATTGTGTTTTAGGTTTAATTTTGTCATCGGTAAATTATTACTGCTGACCGCTGCAGATACAAATTCATCAGTAACGAAACCTGTGCGCGAATCTCATTTTTTGACGTGTGTATTTAAAGCCCACTTCACCCTCGCTAACAGCATGTTTTATCTGTTCAGGACTCGCAACAAACACTTTATTTGTCAAAACATCGTGCTATGATTCAGATGACTGAAATCGGGCTGTTAAGCGTGACTACAAGGAGTATCGCATGTCTGCCTGGCTGTTAGTTATACTCGCAATTTTGTTGTTGGCCGGCCTTTTCTGGTGGCGGCAACAAACGACCAAAACAGTGGTATCGGCTTCGCCAAAATCCCCAGGCAGAAGCTTTCATGGTGTCAGCATCCGGCCCACTTCCGGTGCATGCCGGGCGGTACAATCCATCGCTAACAAACGGTTTTTGCCTAACGAAGCGCCACCCTTGCCTTTAGCAAATTGTGATGTTTCTTACTGTGGTTGCCGTTATGAACACCATCAGGATCGGCGTGACCAGCTCGACAGGCGACATGCCCATATTGACATCGAAACCCAGCGCTCAGGTAAAGAACATCGCGAACATGATGACCGCCGTCAGGGGCGCAGATAAGGGTCCCGGGGTGAAACACGCCCGGATTCCTGAACCATCAGAATATATTCACGGATATCGGCTTTGGATGCAGTCAGTATGAACGGAGCAATTTCACGCATACTCTCCTGAATATATGGTGAAATCTCGGCATTTTCACCAAAAAGCTCAGCACGCACCTCGCAAATCAGCTCAATACCATTACGAAAATTTTCCATATCTGCAGCTGGTGTCCCGTCTTCACCAATCGTCCAGCCACGGCTTTGCCATTCCTGATAACAATCTTTTGCCAGTTGGCTGACAGGCGCTTCGCTGATGCCTGCCTGTGCTAGTGGCAGCAATAGCAAGCTGCTGATCCATAAATTAAACATTATTTACCCCTGAAAACGATTTGGTTTTTAAGACGCCAGGATCTCACTGGAATATCCCATCAGCTTTAAATTTAGCCCCAATACAGTGCAAAGCTGCCGTTTATTGGTGCGACTTGGTGTCATCAACAGCCCTTAAAAAATACAAGCCATTGTTTTTATTTATATTTATTTTTTGGCATCGTTAATGCAAAAGCTTAATTGTAGTTTTGTTTCAGTTGCATGTTGTTCGTTCTCTCTCGCTGCGTGCTGAGCTTTGGGTAAATCTTCGGATTTACCCTTTTTTTTGCACTTTTTCCGGCACAATATCAATCAGAAAGCCAAAATTGCTGCCGGTACGAATATTGCGTTAAACCTGTAAACGTTTCAGGGAAATGCCCGTCAATGATTGAGATCAGCCCAAAACTTATCGACGAGTTTATTACAGCACACCAGCTGCCATCAGCTTATGCAGCACAAATTCAGCGCTGGTTTACCGGGCTGGCCGCCGAGTTAGTGATGCACCAAAAAAACGCCCAGCGCCCGTTTCTGGTTGGTGTACATGGTGCCCAGGGTTCTGGTAAAACCACACTCGCCGCCTGTCTGAGTTATTTGTTATCCGAGGTCTATCAGTGTCAGGCTATCTATTTATCATTGGATGACTTTTATCTGACCAAAGCTGACCGCCAGCAGTTAGCCCAAACCATTCACCCGCTGCTGGCAACTCGCGGCGTGCCGGGCACCCACGATATTTCTCTTTTACAAAATACCCTGCAAGTTTTATTAACGGGTCGTATGCCGGTTGCTATACCTAAATTCAATAAAGCCAGCGATGACCGGCTTGCTGAGTCGGACTGGCCAGTGGTGTCGCAGCAACCGAAAATTATTATTTTAGAAGGCTGGTGTCTCGGCGCTTTGCCACAAACTGATGAAGCGCTGCATAGCGCAGTCAATCTTCTGGAACAAAAGGAAGATCCAGAGGCTGTCTGGCGGCGATATGTTAACCAGCAGCTGGCTGACGATTACCAGGATTTGTTTGCCATGATCGACTACTGGCTGATGCTGCAAGCACCTGGATTTGACTGTATTTATCAGTGGCGCAGGCAACAGGAGCAGTCACTGGCTGCCTCCGTTGATACGTCCGGGCAGATGTCGATTATGAATGATCAGGATTTAGCCCGGTTTATCCAGTTTTATCAGCGGCTCACCGAACATTGTCTGCAACAGCTGCCAACGCGAATGGATACGGTACTGACCTTAAATACCGAGCAGCAAATAACTGGCCTGCTGCGTCCCAATCACCCGTCAGCGACCAGAGCTCCGAAGCTGCTGATTTTTACTGATCTGGATGGCAGTCTCCTGGATCACCATCATTACCGGCATGATGAAGCCGATGCTACCCTGGCAGACCTTGCCAGCCGTGATATTCCGGTGATCCCGGTCAGCAGCAAAACCCGTTCAGAAATCGAACGGTTACAACAAACGCTGCTTAATCCGCATCCTTTTATCTGCGAAAATGGTGCATTGATCTGCATTCCAGTCGGCTATTTTGCTGAACAACCCGACGAGACTATTGTTGTCGGAGATTATTGGCTGAAAAGCTTTGTAGCGCCACGCCGGCATTGGCTTGAGCTGATTGATTCACTGAAATCTGAATTTGCTGAAGATTTCACCCGTTTTGCCGATGCCTGTATCGACGGCATCATTAACCTCACCGGTCTGGATGTGCATGCGGCGGCGCGGGCGGCGCATCGCGAGTATGGCGAAGCGATTGCCTGGCATGGCAGCCCGGCGCGGCTGAAATTATTTATCAGTGCTTTACAGCGGGCCGGTGCCAATGTTTTGCAGGGCGGGCGTTTTCTGCATGTTTCCGGTGACTGTGATAAAGGCCGCGCGCTGCAATGGTTGATGCAGCAATATCAGTCTTTTTATCCTGACAAACCCTGGCAAAGCCTCGCCATCGGCGACAGTGACAATGATATCGCCATGTTAATGCAGGCAGATCTTGCTTTGTTAATCCCCTCACCGGTGCATGGCTTACCGAATTTAAAACCGCATCCAGCGCTATTTGTTGCCCCGCATCCGGGCCCGCGCGGCTGGGCCGCCGGTGTGCACGAAATACTGGCACGCTGGCCACAATCTGACACAACGTCATCTCAGGAGCACGCTCATGGCTGACTTTCATCAAAATGGCATTATCACCACCCTGCATAATCTGACACATCGACATCTGGCAGATTTAGAACAGGATCTGCTCAGTTTCAGTAAGCAGCGGCCAATGGGCTTATTATTGCCATCGCTTTATTCTGAACTGGAAGGTGCTGCCCTGCCGGCGATTATTCAGCAGCTAAAAACAGTGCCGTATTTATCGGAAATTGTTATCGGTCTGGATCGCGCCGATGCCGGACAATTTGGCAACGCGCTGGATTTTTTTGCCGACCTGCCGCAGCATCACCGGATCTTGTGGCAGGACGGGCCAAGGCTTAAAGCAATTGATGCTGAATTGCAGTCACTGGGCCTTGCGCCGCAACAACCCGGCAAAGGCCGTAATGTCTGGTATTGCATGGGCTATATTCTGGCTTCCGGCAAAGCTGAGTCGGTCGCCTTGCATGACTGCGATATTGTCACCTACTCCACAGAAATGCTGGCGCGGCTGATTTACCCGGTGGCCAATCCATTATTTAATTATGAGTTTTGCAAAGGCTTTTATGCCCGGGTGGCCGGTGGCCGGCTCAATGGCCGGGTGAACCGTTTGTTGATAACGCCGCTGCTGCGTGCCCTGAAAACGGTGACGGGCCCCAGCGATTATCTCGATTATATGGATAGCTACCGTTATTCACTGGCCGGTGAGTTTTCTTTCCGGCGCGATGTACTCAACGATATCCGCATTCCCAGTGACTGGGGGCTGGAAATCGGCGTGTTATCAGAAATGCACCGCAACTATGCCAATAACCGGCTGTGTCAGGTCGATATTGCCGATATTTATGATCATAAACATCAGGATTTATCGGCCACCGATCAACAAGGTGGTTTATCAAAAATGTCGATAGATATTGCCAAAGCACTGTTTCGTAAACTGGCGACCAAGGGCACCGTATTCAGCCCCGAACACTTCCGCAGTATCAAAGCGACTTATTACCGCATTGCACTGGATTTTGTCGAAACCTATCGCAACGATGCACTGATGAATGGCCTGCAATTTGATATTCATCAGGAAGAGGCTTCAGTAGAAATGTTTGCCCGCAATATCATGACAGCCGGGCAAGTGTTTCTGGAAAACCCGATGGAAACGCCGTTTATTCCCAGTTGGAATCGGGTACAAAGTGCTTTGCCGGATATTTTTCAGCGGCTTTATGATGCCGTGGAAGCTGATCACCGTGAATTTGCTGAAGCTGCCGCATGAATACCGCTACTGATCTGCTGCCGCTGCACCATAATCTGCAGCACCATCTGGATATCATTTATGCGGATTTATATGATACCGAGAGCCGGCAACAATTGGCTGGTGAATTACTCGATCTGATGCGAATCCCCGCTGGGCAGCCAGTGCAGAACAGCCCGTCCGACAAATGGCAGGCAGATGATATTGCGGTAATTTGTTATGGCAACAGTGTTATCGAACCTGGCGAAAAACCACTGCGAACATTACTGCGTTTTGCCCGCGATTATTTACAGCCTTACAGCAATATTTTGCATATTCTGCCGTTTTTCCCATACTGCAGTGATGATGGTTTTGCCGTTAAAGATTTTTTTGTGGTCAACCCTGAACTTGGCGACTGGGCAGACATTCAGGCCATTGCCGGTGACTGCAAACTGATGGCGGATTTGGTGATAAATCATGCATCCACTCAAAGCCAATGGTTTGAAAACTTTATTAACGGCAGCGGTGAAGGTCATGACTTTTTTTTCACCGCAAACGCTGACGAAGATCTATCACAAGTGGTGCGGCCACGTACCAGTCCATTGCTTAGGGAAACGCAAACCGCCAACGGCCAACAGCAGGTCTGGTGCACGTTCAGCCATACACAGGCAGATCTGGATTTTCGCAATACGGCGGTACTGAAAACCTTTGTCCGCATTATCCGTTTTTATCTGGACCAGGGCGTGCGGTTGTTTCGTCTGGATGCGGTGGCATTTATCTGGAAACAAGCCGGTACGGCCTGCCTGAATTTAGTACAAACCCATGAAATCGTCAGGCTGTTGCGACTGCTGATTGAACAGGCGCAGCCTGATGCCATTATCATTACCGAAACCAATATCCCCAACCGGGAAAACCTCAGCTATTTCGGTAATGGCAACGAAGCGCACTGGATTTATAATTTTTCGCTGCCGCCATTATTACTGAACACACTGATGACCGGCGACAGCAGTTATCTTCGGCAATGGCTGATGAGTATGCCGCCGGCGCAACAAGGCACGGCTTATTTTAATTTTATTGCCTCTCATGATGGCATCGGCCTACGATCGGCCGAGGGGCTGCTTTCCGATCAGGAAATCACCACACTGATTAATACCATGCAGAGTTTTGGCGGCGAAATCTCCTGGCGCGCTGCCGATAACGGCATTAAAAAACCCTATGAAATTAATATTGCGCTGTTTAACGCCATGCAAGGCACCATCAAAGGCCCTGATGAATGGCAGATCCCGCGTTTTATCTGCGCCCACGGTATTATGCTGGCGCTGGAAGGTATCCCCGGCCT